>JAUIME010000714.1 GCA_030433195.1 bacterium | reverse complement strand
TCTTGATCCGGGCCGTGAACCCCGCGTATCCGGAGGGGATCATGCTCGCGATCTTGTTCGCGAACGTCATGGCGCCGCTCATCGACTATTACGTCGTCCAGGCAAACGTCAAGAGAAGGTTGGCTCGCAATGTCGCGTGATTCGATCCTCCACACGTTCGTCGTCGCCGGCGCGCTTTGCGTGGTGTGCTCGGTGCTCGTGTCGGCCGCCGCGGTCGGCCTGCGCCCGAAGCAAGAGGCGAACAAGATCCTCGACAAGCGCAAGAACATCATCGCCGTCGCCGAGCTCGACGATCCGAACAAGTCGATCGACGACATCTTCGCCGAGCGCATCGAGTCGAAGATCATCGACCTCGAGACCGGCGAGTACGTCGACGAGAGCGTCGTCGATCCGATGGAATACGATCAGGTCGAGGCGTCGAAGGATCCGGCGCGCAGCGTCGACATTCCGTCGCGCGAAGACATCGCGGGGATCGGCCGCCGGGAGAAGTACTCGTTCGTCTACGTCGTCAGCGGCGAAGACGGTTCGCCCGAGCAGTACGTCTTGCCCGTGAACGGCAAGGGGCTGTGGTCGACGCTGTACGGCTTCCTCTCGCTCGACAGTGACGGCAAGACGATCCGCGGGCTGACGTTCTACCAGCACGGCGAGACGCCGGGGCTCGGTGGCGAAGTCGACAATCCGAACTGGAAGGCGCAGTGGCCGGGCAAGAAGGCGTTCGGCCCGGAAGGCGAGATCCAGATCGAAGTCTTGAAGGGCAAGGTGGTCGAAGCCGATCCGAAGTCGCAGTATCAGATCGACGGGTTGTCGGGGGCCACGATCACGGCCAAGGGCGTTTCGCAGCTCGTGAGGTTCTGGCTCGGGGACAACGGCTTCGGGCCGTTCCTCGACAAGCACCTTCACGAGGGTAGCGAAAGCTAGAAGCGACACGAGCCGAGGAAAGCACGAGCGAAGGCGAGGCAACGGAGCGAATCATGGCCGACAAGCCGAAAGACGTACTCTTCAATCCGCTCTTCAACAACAACCCGATCGCGTTGCAGGTGCTCGGCATCTGCTCGGCGCTCGCGGTGACGACGAAGCTCTCGACCTCGGTCGTGATGGCGTTGGCGGTGACGTTCACGCTCGTCTGTTCGAACGCGGCCGTGAGTCTCATCCGCAAGCAGATCCCCGGGAGCATCCGCATCATCGTCCAGATGACGATTATCGCGTCGCTCGTGATCCTCGTCGATCAGACGCTGAAGGCGTTCGCCTACGACATCAGCAAGCAGATGTCCGTGTTCGTCGGGCTCATCATCACGAACTGCATCGTGATGGGGCGCGCCGAGGCGTTCGCGATGAAGAACAGCGTCGGCTTGTCGATGCTCGACGGACTCGGGAATGCGATGGGCTACAACATCATCCTGATCGGCGTGGGCTTCTTCCGAGAGCTGTTCGGCTCGGGGACGCTGTTCGGGATGACGGTCCTGCCGCTCGCCAAGAACGGCGGCTGGTATCAGGCGAACGGGCTCATGCTCTTGTCGCCGAGCGCGTTCTTCATCATCGGGATCTTTATTTGGCTGATCCGCGCCTGGAAGCCCGCGCAAGTCGAGCAAGAGAACTGATCTCGTAACGGAGCCGATCGAATGGAACAGTATCTGAGCATCTTTCTGAAGTCGATCTTCGTCGAGAACCTCGCGCTCGCGTTCTTCCTCGGGATGTGCACGTTCCTCGCCGTGTCGAAGAAGGTGAAGACTTCGGTCGGGCTCGGCGTCGCCGTCATCGTGATCATGACGATCACGATTCCCGCGAACAACCTCATCTACCAGCACCTGCTGAAGAAGGGGGCCCTCGCGTTTCTCGGGCTGCCCAACGTCGATCTGACGTTCCTCGGGCTCATCAGCTACATCGGCGTGATCGCGGCGATGGTGCAGATCCTCGAGATGACGCTCGACCGTTACTTCCCGCCGCTCTACAACGCGCTCGGGATCTTCCTGCCGCTCATCACCGTGAACTGCGCGATCCTCGGCGGATCGCTGCTCATGGTCGAGCGTGATTACAACTTCAGCGAGAGCGTCGTGTACGGCTTCGGATGCGGAGTCGGCTGGGCGCTCGCGATCGCGGCACTCGCGGGGATCCGCGAGAAGATGAAGTACTCGGACGTCCCCGATGGCCTGAAGGGCCTCGGGATCACGTTCATCACCGTGGGCTTGATGGCGCTCGCCTTCATGTCGTTCGGCGGCATCTGATCGATCGAAAGAAGACCGCACGCTCCTGCCGCGTACCGTCGCCCACGGGCGCCGAGGAGCCGAAGAGGTAAAGAATCATGATGGAGATCGTGCTCGGAGTGGGAATGTTCACGGGAGTCGTCCTGGCTCTCGTCGTGATCATCCTGCTCGCCAAGTCGAAGCTCGTCGCGAGCGGGGACATCGACATCCTCGTCAACGATCAGAAGCACGTGAAGACGCGAGCGGGCGGCAAGCTGCTCGGCGCACTGGCCGACAACGGGATCTTCATCTCGTCAGCGTGCGGCGGGGGTGGAACGTGCGCGCAGTGCCTCGTCAAGATCACCGACGGGGGCGGCGACATCCTGCCGACCGAACGATCCCACATCAGCAACCGCGAGGCGAAGGAGGGCTGGCGGCTCTCGTGCCAGGTCGCGGTGAAGCAGGACATGAAGATCGAAGTGCCGCCCGAAGTCTTCGAGACGAAGAAGTGGGAGTGCACGGTCCGCTCGAACCACAACGTCGCGACCTTCATCAAGGAGTACGTGCTCGAGCTTCCGCCGGGCGAAAACGTCGACTTCAAGGCCGGTGGCTACATCCAGATCGAGGTGCCGCCGCACGAGCTCGAGTACAAGAACTTCGAGATCGAAGAGCGCTTCCACGAAGACTGGGACAAGTACGACGTGTGGCGCTACAAGTCGAAGGTCGACGAGACGGTCGTGCGCGCCTACTCGATGGCGAACTATCCGGGCGAGAAGGGCATCATCATGCTCAACGTCCGTGTGGCGACGCCGCCGCCGCGCGCGCCCGAGGGGACGCCTCCCGGCAAGGTGTCGTCGTACATCTTCAACTGCAAGCCCGGCGACAAGGTG
>JAUIME010000713.1 GCA_030433195.1 bacterium | reverse complement strand
CATCCCGTCGTCGTCGAAGCGCGCAAGAAGAACGACCGCAACCTGCGCCTCTTCCGCAAGCAACTCGAGCAGTTCCCCGACGATCTCTACTCCCACTACAAGTACGCGGACTTCCTGCGCCGCTACCCGGACGAAGGCCCCGCGCGAGACGCGTTCGCGGAGGCGTACCGACGCCTGTACGCGGGCCGCGACAAGCCCCGCGAAGACCTCGTGTTCGCGGGCGAGATCATCGCTTTCCACGCGCTCTACCGATATCGCGACGGCGACCTCGCCGAAGCCGGGCGCATCACCCGACAAGGGCTCGAGGACCTCGCTTCCGCCACCCCGAACCTCCTGCACATCGCGGCTCAGATCGCGATGGAGCTCGGCGAGACGGAACGCGCGGAGTCGCTTCTGCAGCGCTGTCTCTCGATGGACGGCAAAGCGCTCGCGATCCCGGGTCAGCCCGGAATCACGAGCTATCGGAGCATGACCGAACTCGCGCGCCTGCTGCTCGCGACCGACCGCAAGGCGGAAGCCTGGACGTGGTTCGATCGCGCGATGCACTCCGCCGGCGGCGAGAGCACCCTGCCGGTGCAGACGCTCGCCCGGGCACTGTGCACCGAGGGGCGTCCCGCAGAGGCGCTGCAGTGCCTCTCGATCTACATGCGCCAGTTCGGCGAGACGCCGGCGCTCGCGCTCGCGACGGGCCGGACCCTCCTCGAGGTCGGCAACCCTGCGGCCGCCGAGAAGTGGTTCAAGCGCTGCATCGAGAGCCGAGACACGGAAGCGGAAGCCCGCGTGATGCTCGCGCGCGCGCGTCTCTTCCAGGGCGAGCTTCGGATCAGCGAAGCCGACTGGACCGCGCTTCCGGACACGACCGAGAAAGCCTGCGCGCTGCGACTCGTCCGGTTGGTTCGCGGCGAATCCGTCGATCGCGCGATCTCCTTCGACGATCCCGAAGAGGCTCGCATCACCACGCTGCTGTTGCGAGGTCTCGCCAGCCAGGGTCACCATGCGATCGTTCAGGCGTTCGATCGGGCGCAGCGCGCCCTCGCGCCGGCGACTCCAAACCTCGAAGCGCTCCTGAGCGCGACCCCGACTCCCGAACCGAACCCCGCGCAATCCGCGGTCGCGCAGCCGAGCCCCGTCCCTTCGCCACCCGTGGCACCTGACCCGACGACAACGCACCCGACGCCGTCGAACCCGCCGGTACGAGACACGCCGACATCCCCGGCGTCCGCAGGATCCGTGCCTCCGCCGACGAGCGTTGCCTCCGCACCCGAGCCTCAGCGCTCCGGCATCGAAGACGACGGAACGGACTGGATCGCGCGCATCGAGCGACCGTTCGCACGACTCTTCGACGAGGGATCGACGGTGCTAGACGTGAACCCTCGTGACGGACGCTTCCTGAGCGCACTCGCCGCCGAAGGACGCCACGGTGCCGCGCTCGTCACCGAATCCGCGCACGCCGACCGACTTCGCGGCCTCGGCCTCGAGGTCCGCGAGGGCGGACTCGATGCGATCGCGACGTTCGAGGGCACGCTCGACGGGATCCACGCGGGACGCATCGTCGAGACTCTCGCCGGACCCGACGCTCGCCGCTTCCTCGCGAGCTGCGCGACCGCGTTGCGTCCGGGCGGAGTCCTCGTCGTGCGCACGCGCAACTGGAACGATGCGGACATGCGCGACGGCGCTTTCTGGCTCGACCCCGACACGGTACGCCCGTATCCGCTCGAGCTTCTCGAGGGCTTCGCGACCGAGCTCGGTCTCGTCGTCGAGCGGCGCGGCGAGGAGAGCTGCGGGTCGCACGACGTGTATCTCGTCGCGCGGAGCGCGGCTTCGAGTGCGACCGCCGCATCCCCGAACGCGCACGACGCACCGCGAGTCGTGTGGGAAGGCGAGTTCTTCACGCCGCAGAGCTTCGCGCGCATCAACCGCGAGATCGCGTCGCGCTGGCATCGCGAGAAGCGATGCGAGGTCAGCCTGCTCGCGCTCGACCCCTGCCTGCCGGTCGACACGGCAGCGAACGGCCGTTCCCTGGTCGAGACCGTGCATGCCCCGCTCACCGATCGCGCGGAATTCCACATTCGCCACACCTGGCCCGCGAACTTCGAAGCGCCCGCCCAAGGACGCTGGATTCAGATCCAGCCGTACGAGTTCGGTCGCGTCCCCGAAGCGTGGCTCGCTCCGATCGCCGACGAAGTCGACGAGATCTGGGTTCCGAGCCACTACGCGCGGCGCTGCTTCACGTCGAGTGGAGTCGCCGAGGATCGCGTCGCAGTGGTCCCGAACGGGGTCGATGCCGACCGCTTCCGGCCCGACGTCGAACCTCTCGATCTGCCGACGAGCAAGCCGTTCCGCTTCCTGTTCGTCGGGGGAAGCATCTGGCGCAAGGGGATCGACGTGCTGCTCGAGACGTGGAGGCGGACGTTCCGACGCGACGATCCCGTGACCCTCGTCATCAAGGACGCTTGTCAGGACACGTTCTACAAGGATCGTCACGCAGCAGACCGAATCCGCGCGCTCATGGAAGATCCCGAGTGCCCCGAGATCGTCTACCTCGACGAGCCCCTGGCGGACGACGACATGCCGAGGCTCTACGCCTCGTGCGACGCGCTCGTTCACCCCTACCGAGGTGAGGGCTTCGGCCTCCCGATCATCGAGGCGATGGCGTGCGGCAAGCCCGTCGTCCTCACCGCCGGCGGCGCCTGCGACGAGCTCGTGGTCGACGGCGCGGTCTTCCCCGTCCGTGCCGATCGGTTGCCCATCCGGCCCGCCGGGCTCGTGCTCGCAGGCTCGGGATGGGTGCTCGAACCCGATGCGAACGCCCTCGCCGAAGCGATGCGCACGGCGTACGAACGTCGCGACGAACTGTCGTCGATGGGCGCTAGAGCGAGGCAGCACGTCGTCGAGCATTTCTCGTGGGAGCGCGCGGCCGAGATCGCGCATCGGAGACTCACGGCGCTTCGCCAACGGCCGCCGCGCCGCACGCTGCGCCCGACCGATGCGTCGGGAGCGAGCGCGGAGCCGCTCGAACGCATCGCGCAACGCATGATGCTGGCCGATCCCGCGGGGGCCCTCGAGATCGTCC
>JAUIME010000712.1 GCA_030433195.1 bacterium | reverse complement strand
CGTTGCCGATGCAGGTGACGCCGACCTTGCCGAATTGGGACAGGCCGCCGATCATGTGGAAGAGGATGCCGCGTTCGGTGGAGGGTTGGAAGTGGAGGCCGTGATTGGTCACGATCTCCATGAGGTCTTCGGGCAGGAGGCCGCGGTAGCGCGGTGACTTGAGCGCGTCGGTCGAGACGTAATACTTCTCGTTGCCGCGCGGCGATCGGAACACGCCGGTTTCGGGGCACAGGCTGCCGCCGGTCAGGAACTGCAGCGCGAGGAACGGGTGCGTGGTGCCGCCCATGCGCAGGTTGATCTCGATCGCATGGGTATTCCATGAATCGCCCGGACGTTCGCGAGTCGCGAGGAAGTCGATCGCGAGTCGACTGACGACGCCGCGATCGGCGAGCACGCGACCGATCGCCATGGCCTGGTCTTGGATCTGGACGCGGTACTCGTTGATGGCCGGGAATCGACAGCCGAGGTACATCTGGCCGGTCGGCCCGCCGATAAGCTGTTCGTGCGTCGAGATGAGCTCGACCGACTTGTCGGGGGCGATGCGAAGCTGCACACTCGGCGAACGCTTCTCGGGCGCTTCGAGGAATTCTTCGACCACGCCGCCCATCGACTCGATCTTGCGCAAGAACACCGCGCTCGTTTCGCCTTCGGCGCCGCACGCGAGCTCGCCGAGCGCGGCGACGATCGTTTGGCGTCGCGCCGTCGGGTCGTCCGAGAGTGGCGTCGGGTAGGTGAAGATCGCGTTGCCTTCGCCCGCGAAGCTGTCGTTGAGCTTCACGACGGCGCGGCGAATCCCCGGCCGGCTCGTCCCGAGATCGGCGAGCGCCTCGACGACGTCGTCGCGCGTGGCGAGATTCTGCGTGCCCGCCGGAAGCGGCACGCCCGCCGCCTCGAACGCATCGCGCGATCCGGACTTCGTGCCGAGCCCGAGCAACTCCGGATCGAGCGCGTTGAGCGGGATGCCGAGCGCGTTCGCGAGGCGTCGTTCGAGCGGCGTCGAGTTGAACACCGTGAGGTACGCGCGCCGCAGATTCCCGATCCACTCGCGGATGCGTCGCACCACGCGCGGCCGCTCGAGCACCTTCTGCGACAATGGCCGAGGACTCGCGTCTTCGACGCAGATCAACGCCAGACGCTTGCGCGCGTGGCCCGCCGGCACTCCGACGAGAAGCTGCAAGTAGTAGTCGATGATCTCCGGGTGGATCGGCTGGCTCGTGATGTAGATCACGTGCGCGCCGGGGTGCCGCAGCCGCATGAGCGAAAACAGCAACCGCTCTTCGTAGAACGACACGCCCTGGATCTTCGCGAGTTCTTCGGTGTCGAAGCTCAGCGACGGCACGACGACCGACGTGTGCTTCCAAGCCGGCTGCGACGGCCCCTCGATCTTCGCCCAAACGTCGTGCAGTCGCGCCTGCAGGCGGCGGAACTCGGCGCGCTCTCGATCGAGGTCGGGTTGGGTGAGGTCGAAGGGCATGGGGATTCGGGTTCCGGCAGATCGGACCGCGTTGCGCGCGCGGTCGAGTTTAGCAAAGCCGATCCCGCGAACGGCCCCGCGAAGTGGTATCACAGTCGTCTACGACGAGCATCGAAACAGGAGGAGTCATCATGGCATCGGATTCGGAACGCAAGGACGCGGCGCTGGAGTCCATTTTCCGCGAATTGGGTCAGGAAGACGAGAGCGCCCGCACGGCAGCGCGTGACCGGCTGGTCGCGCAGGGCGAAGCGGCGATTCCGACGCTCGTCGCGGCGCTTTGCGACGACGATCCGCAGGTTCGCTTCCAGGCCGCGAAGGGCCTCGAAACGCTGAAGGACCCCCGCACCGCCGCATCGCTCACGCGTGCGATCGCCGACGTCGACGCCGACGTCCAGTGGGTCGCGGGCGAAGCCCTCGGTTCACTCGGCGACGCGGCCGTGGTCCCGCTCCTCGACGGCGTGATCCACCACTCCGGGTCGCACCACTTCCGCCAGGGCGCGCACCACGCGCTGAAGCTCCTCATCGACGCCGGGCACGAAGACCTCACCCCGGTACAAGACGCGCTCGACGGCGCCGCACCGCCCTACGAAGCGCCCGTGGCCGCATCGCGGGTCTTGATGCAGCGCATGAAGTCGGCGTAGCGCGAGACGCCCTCAGCGCGAGGCAGGTCAGTCGGCGTCGCCCCGCAGAATCCGATGCGCGGCGAACGCGGCGCCGAAGCCGTTGTCGATGTTGACGACGGTGACGCCCGCGGCGCACGAGTTGAGCATGCCGAGGAGTGCGGCGATCCCGCCGAACGCGGCGCCGTAGCCGACCGACGTCGGCACCGCGATCACGGGCGACCCGAGGAGCCCGCCGACGACCGACGGCAACGCGCCCTCCATCCCCGCGACGACGATCACGACCGCGGCGTCGTGCAGTCGCTCGCGATGCGCGAGCAAGCGATGCAGCCCGGCCACGCCGACGTCGACGATCGCGTCGACCTCGTGCCCTAGGAAGCGCAACGTCTCGACCGCCTCGCGCGCGACGGGAAGATCCGACGTCCCCGCGCAGACCACCGCGACGTGACGCGACGCTTCGCGCGCGGCGGCTTCGCGCGATGCAGTGTCGTGCGATGCATCGTCCGATGCCCGGCGCAGCGTGAACGTCCGCGCGTCGGCGTGATACACGCCGTCCGGGAATGCCGCGGTCACCGCCGCGGACTTCGCTTCGTCGAGCCGCGTGACGAGGACGTCGGTGCCGCGCGCCGCGAGGCGCTCGATGATGGTCGAGATCTGCTCGGCGGTCTTGCCTTCGCCGAAAACGACCTCGGCGGCGCCTTGGCGCAGCGACCGATGGTGGTCGATCATCGCGACGCCCGCATCCTCGAACGGCAGATCCCGAAGGCGCGTCATCGCCTCGCCGACGTCGACGCGGCCTTCGCGCACCGCATCGAGCAGCGCTCGGATCTCCGACTCTTTCATGACGCCCTCTCGATCCCGAAACGAAAACGGCCGGCGTCGGCTCGGGGTCCGATCGCCCGATCCGACGCCGGCCGAAACCGACGCTCTACCAACTGCAAGCCGCCCGAACCACTCGATTCGGGCGACCGGCTCGCGCGACCGATCAG
>JAUIME010000026.1 GCA_030433195.1 bacterium | reverse complement strand
CTCGAAGCGCTCGAGGGCCTGTGGGGCGCCGTGCACGAGCGCGTCACCGTGATCCAGGGCACGGAAGACTCGCTCGTCGATCCGCGCAACGCCGACTTCGCCGAACGCGTCTTCACGGGCAGCGCCAAGCTCGACGTGATCCGGATTCCCGGCGCCGACCACTTCATCCCCTGGACGCACTCCGACGTCATGCGCGACGCGATCGTGCGCGAAATCGAGCGTCTCGAGAACGAGGAGCCGACGCGACGATGATCGAACCCGAACTGCGCGACCGACTCGTCGCGCGCATCCGCGCGATTCCAATCGTGACGACGCTCGACATGCAGCTCGACCACTTCGAGCTCGGCATCTGCCGGATGCGCGTGCCGTACCGACGCGAATACGACGGCGTGTACGAATCGTTCCACGGCGGCATCCTCATGACCGCCGCGGACAGCGCCGCGTGCTTCGCGATCTTCACGCACACGGGTCCCGACGAAGTGCTGACGACCACGGACATGAACATCCGGTTTCTCGCGCCGTGTCTGTCGGATCTCACGGTGCATGCGCGCGTCGTGAAACTCGGTCGGACGCTCGTGCCCGTGCACGTCGATCTCTACGACGCCGACGAACGTCACGTGGCGATCGCGCAGGTCAACTACATCCGGCTGCCGCGCGTTCCGTCGCGTCCCGCTCGACGCGAGTCCTGAGCGCGCTCCCCGCGTCGATCAGTAGCCCTCGACCTTGGAGAGGTCGACCCACGGGCTCAGCAAGCCGTCGATGCGCGCGAGGATCCCGAGGCGCGAGCCGCGCACTTTCGGGTTCTCGTCCATGACCATCACGCTGTCGAAGAAGGTGTGGATCGCGGGCACCAGCGACTCGACGGCCGCGAACGCGGCCCCCGGATCGCGGCCCGCGTCGTTCCCGTCGCCGCCAAGGCCCTCGAGCGCGTCGAGCAACGCGAGCTCCGCGTCGTGCGACAGGTGTTCGCGCGCGATCTCGGCCCCCTCTCCCTCGGAGCGCCCGAGCCGCGAACAACGCGCGTAGGCGACGAGCAAATCGTCCCACGATTCGGCCGCCGCGCGGGCTGCGAGCGCATCGAGCGCGCGCGCGGCACGCACGGGATCGTCGCCGCTTCCCGCCACCGCCGCCGCGACGAGGTCCGGGCGATCGCAACGCGCCGCGAGCACCCCGCTCAAGCGACCTTCGACGAACACCGCCGTCTCTTCGATCGCCTCCTCGGAAACCGGAACCGGCATGCGCGCCGCCGCGCGGCGAAGCGCCTCGCGGATCGACATCTCGACCCCGCTCTCGAGCAGCGCGACGAGCAGACCGAGCGCGTCGCGACGCAAGGCGTACGGGTCGGCGGTTCCTGTCGGTCGCAGCCCGAGACCGAACAACCCCGCGAGCTTGTCGACACGGTCGGCGATCGCGAGGACGAGTCCCGCGTCGGTCGACGGCACCTCGGTCGATCCCGGAACGGGACGGTAATGTTCTTCGATCGCCGTCACGACCGCGGCGTCCTCGCCGTCGTGTCGCGCGTACTCGGCCCCCATCGTCCCCGCGAGATACGGGAACTCGGTGACGACGCGCGTGACCATGTCGGCCTTGGCGAGCTTCGTCGCGCGCTCGAGCGTCTTGCGCTCGTTCGCATCGCGGCAACGCCCCGTCAGCTCGGCGATGTCGATGACGAGCCCCGACAGACGCTCCGTCTTGTCGAGGAACGAGCCGAGCTTCTCTTGGAATGTGAGCGTACCGAGGCGCGGCAGCCACGACTCGAGCGTTTGCTTTCGATCTTGGTCGAAGAAGTAACGCGCATCGGCGAACCGCGCGCGAATGACCGCTTCGTTGCCGGCGGTCACGTTGTCGAGATGCTCGCAGCCGCCGTTGCGCACGCCGACGAAGCACGGCAACAGCTTGCCGTCCGCGTCACGAACGGGGAAGTAGCGCTGATGCTTCTTCATGACCGTGACGAGTACCGCCGCGGGCACGTCGAGATGCTCGGCCTCGAACCGGCCGAGGAACGGAGTCGGGCGCTCGACCATCTGCGTGATCTCGGGAAGCAGCGCTTCGAGGTCGTCGGCCGCGATCGTCCCACCGGCCTGCTTGGCGAGCGCCTCGGCGCCGTGCCGGATCGCTTCGGCGCGATCCGACGCGTCGACGGTGATCGCCGCGGGCTCGATCGCGCTGCGGTACTGATCGGCACTCGGGATCTCGAACGTCGGGCTCCCGTCGGCGCGCAGCCCGACCGTCGTCCGGCCGCTCGCGATCGACGCCATGGCGATCGGCACCACGTCGGCGCCGAGCAGCGCGACGATCCAGCGGATCGGCCGCGAGAACGCGGTCGACGCCGCATCTTTGCCGTCGAGCGCCGTCGACAGCCAGCGCATCGACTTCTTCACGGGAATGCCGCGGATCCACTCGACGGCGAGCTCGGCGAGCACTTCGGCCGCCGGCCGCCCCACCGTCGTTCGCTCGACGACGAGATACTCGGCGCCCTTCATCGTCTCGATGCGGAACGCGTCGGGGTCGACGCCGAGCTTTTTGCCGAAGCCGAGCGCGGCCTTCGTCCACGCGCCATCGCCGTCCTTGGCGATCTTGATCGGCGGTCCTTTGACCGTTTCGACCTTGTCTTCTTGGGTGGCCGCGATCGAGGCGACCTCGATGACGAGGCGTCGCGGAGTCGCCGCGATGCGAACGTCGCCGTGCGCGAGGCGCGCCTCGTCGAGCTTCGCCGCCACGTCGGATTCGAGATACGTGACCGCGCGATCGACGTCGTCGGCCGGCAACTCCTCGCATCCGATCTCGAGCAAGAACGGTGAAGGCGAGCTCGCGGGTTTCGGCATCGCGGGAGCGTCGACCTTGGTGGGTTCGGGGAGCTTCGCGAGCATCGGATGCCCCGCCTCCTCACGCTGCGCGACGTACGCCTCGGCGACGCGACGGCTGAGTCCGCGCATGCGCGCGAAGAATGCCGCGCGCTCGGTGACGCCGACCGCCGCCCGCGAGTCGAGCAGATTGAACGTGTGCGAGCAGCGCAGCACCTGATCGTGCGCCGGAACGACGAGCCCCGCGTCGAGGCAGTTCTCCGCTTCGGCCACGGCCGTGTCGAACGTGATGCGCAGCTTCTCGACGTCGGCGAGCTCGAAGTCGTACACGCAATGCTCGACCTCTTGCCGATGCAGGATCTCGCCGTACGTGAGCTCGGCATTCCACGGGATGTCCCAGACGCTCGGAACTCCGCACAACGCCATCGCGATGCGTTCGAGCCCATAGGTGAGCTCGAGCGCGGGCGGATCGAGCGTCTGCCCGCCGGCCTGCTGGAAGTACGTGTACTGGCTGATCTCGAGACCGTTCAGCCACACTTCCCAACCGAGCCCCCATGCGCCGAGCGCGGGACTTTCCCAGTTGTCTTCGACGAAGCGCAGATCGTTCTTCGTGCGATCGATCCCGAGCGCGTACAAACTCTCGAGATACAGATCCTGCGGATCGTACGGGACCGGCTTCAGAATCACCTGGAACTGATGGTGCATCTGCAGGCGGTTCGGGTTGTCGCCGTAGCGCCCGTCGTCGGGCCGGAACGAGGGCTCGAGATACGCGACCTTCCACGGCTCCGGACCGAGCACGCGCAACGTCGTCGCGGGGTTCGCGGTGCCGGCGCCGACCGTCTCGTGGTACGGATACCAGACGAGACAGCCCTTCTCGCCCCAGTAGGCCTGGAGCGTGGCAATGATGTGCTGGAAGGTGAGCATGTCGAGAGTCCTCGAGGTCGGGTCGGATGGAGCCGCGGAGTATAGATTCGCGTCTCGCGCTGGAGCAAGGACGGCGACGCGGGCCGCGAGAGCGGCGAATCGCGGCGCCGCGGCCGGTCGTGGTACATTGGAAACAGCGCCCGCAGCCCGCTTCGACGACGTCCGGCGTCGCAGCGACCGCCGACATCCGAGCCTGCACGGTCGGCCCGAGCGCAGGAGAATCCCTCATGACGCGCCGCTTCGTCTTCGGCCTCGCACGGCCGCTCGTGATCGCTCTCGTGATCGCCTCGATCCTCGCTGGCCCTTCGGCCGATGCGGCGCCGCCGCGACTCGACTTCGACGCCAACCGACTCGTCCTCACGAGCGGACGCCCGGTCTCGCTGACGCTCGTCGACGTCGACCTCGACGGCCGCCTCGACCTCGTCGCAGGCGAGTCCGATCCGCCGGCGCTCGCGCTCTTCACGAGCACGGGAACGGGCGAGTTCTTGCTCGCGTCGCGACGCGAGCTGCCGCGCGCGCCCCTCGGCGTCCACACCGCCGACCTCGACGGGAACGGATCCGTCGACCTCGTCGTGAGGCGTGAAGAAGCGAAAGACCTCACGATCTTCCCGCGCGACGAGCTCGGCGAGTTCGCGTCGCCTGCACGCGTGCGACTCCCCGGCGTTCCGAACGGGGTCGCGTTCGGCGACCTGAACGGCGACGGGCAGCTCGACATCGTCGCGGCCGTCGACCGAACGCTCGGCATCGCGCTCTCGGACGGATCCGGCGCGATCCCGACGGACGCGGGCGCGCTGCACATCGCGGACGACATCCACGACCTCGCCCTCGCCGACGTCGATCACGACGGCGCACTCGACGTCTGGATTGCCGGCGAAAACGGGTGTTGGATCTACCCCGGCAATGGCCGCGGCGCGCTCGATCGCGGCAGGCCGATACCGAACGCCCCGGGCGCACGTCAGCTCGTGCTGGCCGACGTCGACTTCGACGCGCACCTCGACCTCGTCGCGAGCGAACACGCGACCGGCGCGATCTCGATCCTGCGCGGCGACGGCGCAGGCCATTTCGTACCCGCGTCGCGCGTCGTCGTCGGTGATTCGCCGCTGCGCGTGACCGTGACCGATCTCGATCTCGACGGTCTGCTCGATCTCGTGGCCTGTCCCGAAGAGGGACGCGGGATCTCGACCTTCCGCGGCGTGGGCGGCGGCATCTTCGAACGTGCACGCGACCTCGGAGTGGGCCGCGGCCCGGGACCGACGGTCGTCGCCGACTTCGACGGCGATCGGTTGCCCGATCTCGCGACACTGTGCCGCGAAGAAGGCACGATCGAAATCACCCTGCGTGAGAGTCGCAGCCACCTGTGCTATCCCGACCGGCTGCCCGCCGCGATCGAACCGCGCCACGTGCGCGTCGGAGATCTCGACGGCGACGAACGCGACGATCTCGTCGTCGCACGCCGAGACGGGATCTCGACGTTCCGCGGTCTCGGGCACGGGCGATTCGCGCTCCCCGAACGCGTGGCGTTCGCGGGGTTGCCGACCCGCATCGAGCTCGCCGATCTCGACGCGGACGGGTTCCTCGACCTCGTTATCGCCGGGGCCGCGAGTGATCCGCTGCGCGTGCTTCCCGGCGCGGCCGACGGTTTCGGTTCGCCGATCGTGATCGATGGCGTCGTCGGTGTCCACGACTTCGTCATCACCGACCTCCTCGGCGACGATCGACCCGAGCTCGCGACGTTCCGGCCCGACACGGGCGTCGTCACGATCGTGACGCCCGAATCGGAGCCCGTGGCGACCTCGAAGGGCGCGGCGGTCTCGGCCGCCGTTCGCCGAACGTCGACCGTCGAGGCTTCGCGCGATGGCGCGTTTCGATTCCGCATCGCGACCACGACTCCCGTGGGCACGACGCCGTCTCCGATCGCCCACGGCGACTTCGACGGGGACGGGCACACCGACCTCGCGCTCGGCGTCGTCGATCCCGACGCGCTCGTCGTGTTGCGCGGCGACGGCAAGGGCGCCTTCGAAACGCTGCAGAGTCCCGCATCGGGACTCCGGCTCGGCGCGCTGCACGCGGCCGACGTCGACGCGGACGGACGCCTCGACCTCGTCGGCGCGAACCTCGACCGGCTCGTCGTCTACCGCAACGTCGGCGCGGGTCGCTTCGCGATCGCCGGCGAGGCGCCGCTTCTCCCGGCGACGCACACGATCGTCCCGGCCGACTTCGACGAAGACGGGCGGCTCGACGTCGCGACGATCGCCGACACCGGCGTGCGGATCTTCCCCGACGCGCACGCACTCGACCGGTTGCCGATCGACCTCGCCGCCGGCACGTGGCCGAGCGACGCCGCGGCGGGCCGCTTTCACGACGCGGGACGCCTCGACCTCGCCGTCGTCTCGCGTGGCGACGAGAGCGTGTTCGTGCTGCGCAATCGCACGTTCGACGACGTCGACTCCCGACGCGGCAACGTCAACGCGCGCGAAACCCGCGCCCACGACGTCCTGACCGTCAACGGCTCGGCGGGCACGGGACCCGGCCGGATCGTTCGCATCGCGAAGGACGGGCCCTTCGAGCTGCGCATCGATCCACCGCCCTCGAGCTCGGCGCGACAACGCTCGGCCGGATTCGTCGTGTACGTGTGGGACGAGCTCCCCGGCGACACGACCGTGCGTCGGCTCCCCGGTCGCCTCGGCCGCGCGGGTCTCGCCACGCCGCTCGAAGCGCCGTACGGCATCCAGCCGCGGCTCGTCGTCAACCGGCTCGGGTCGGCGCGACGATTCGGGCGCGACCGTTGGCCGATCCCGGCGCCCGCCGCGGCACCGGCGGTCCTCGCGACGTCGCTCGACGGCTTCCCGAGCGAGGGAACGTTCTACGTACAAGGTCTCGTGACCGACGGCGCCTCGCTCTCGGGCCGGTTGGCCGTGACCAACGGGATCGTCGTCGTCGTCGAGTAGCCGGACGCTCCCCCGGTCGCACCAGCGGGGTTACCGAGAGTCGAAAGCCGACTGCCCCGTTGGTAGACTCTCGCCTTTCTCACCCCAGCGACCGACCCCGGAGGAGCCGAACCGATGGCGTACGATCCCGCCACGATCGAACCGCGTTGGCAGGAGTATTGGGAAACGAACAAGACGTTCGCCGTCGAGGCGGACCCGTCGAAGCCGAAGTTCTACGCGCTCGACATGTTCCCCTACCCGTCCGGCGACGGTCTCCACGTCGGCCACCCCGAGGGCTACACGGCCACCGACATCGTGTGTCGCTACAAGCGCATGCGTGGGTTCTGCGTCTTGCATCCCATGGGATGGGACGCGTTCGGGCTGCCCGCCGAGCGCGCCGCGGTGCGAAGCGGCATCCACCCGGCCGAGATCACCAAGCGCAACACCGACAACTTCCGGCGACAGATCAAGCGGCTCGGTTTCTCGTACGACTGGGACCGCGAGATCAACACGAGCACGCCCGACTATTACAAGTGGACGCAGTGGATCTTCCTGAAGCTGCACGAGCGTGGGCTTGCGTATCGCGCCGAGGTTCCCGTCAACTGGTGTCCCGCGCTCGGCACCGTGCTCGCCAACGAAGAAGTCTCGCCCGAAGGCACGTACAAGGAGACCGGCGACCCCGTCGAAAAGCGCATGATGCTGCAGTGGATGCTGCGCATCACCGAGTACGCCGAGCGTCTGCTCGAAGATCTCGACGGCCTCGACTGGCCCGAGCCCGTCAAGAAGATGCAGCGCGAGTGGATCGGCCGCTCCGAGGGCGCCGAGATTCGCTTCGACATCGTCGGTCACGACAACTCGTTCACGGTGTTCACGACGCGTCCCGACACATTGTTCGGCGCCACGTACTGCGTGCTCGCGCCCGAGCATCCGCTCGTCGAGGCGATCACGACGGACGACCAGCGTGACGCCGTGCGCGAGTACGTCGATCAGGCCGGCAAGAAGAGCGAGCGTGACCGACGCACCGACACGACGAAGACCGGCGTCTTCACGGGCGCGTTCGCGAAGAATCCCGTCAACGGCGAAGAGGTCCCGATCTGGATCGCCGACTACGTGCTGGCGTCGTACGGCACGGGCGCGATCATGGCGGTCCCCGCCCATGACGAGCGCGACTTCGAGTTCGCGACGACGTTCGGTCTCGAGATCCGCCCCGTCGTGCGGCCCGAATCGGGCGAGCTGCCGACACCGCTCACGGAAGCGATGAGCGAACACGGCATCGCGATCTCGTCGGGCGAGTATGACGGCCTCGACACGCCGACGTTCAAACGTCAGATCATCGCCGACCTCGAGACGAAGGGAATCGGCAAGGGCAAGGTCCAATACGCGCTGCGCGATTGGCTGTTCTCGCGCCAGCGCTACTGGGGCGAGCCGTTCCCGCTCGTCATCAAGGAGGACGGCACCGCCGAGCCGGTTCCCGAAGACGCGCTCCCCGTCGAGCTCCCGCACGTCGACGAGTACAAGCCGACCGCCGACGGCCGACCGCCGCTCGCGCGTGCCGAAGATTGGCTGAAGACGACGGCCGCCGACGGCAGCACGGCCACGCGTGAAACGAACACCATGCCGCAGTGGGCCGGTTCGTGCTGGTACTACCTGCGCTACCTCGACGCGAACAACTCCGAGAAGGCCTGGGACGTCGAGCTCGAGAAGTACTGGATGCCCGTCGACCTCTACGTCGGCGGCGTCGAGCACGCGGTGTTGCACTTGCTGTATGCTCGATTCTGGCACAAGGTGCTCTACGACATCGGGCTCGTCTCGACGAAAGAGCCGTTCCAGAAGCTGTTCAACCAGGGCATGATCCTCGCCTACTCGTACCAAGACGAATCGCTCAAGTACTACCGCGAATCGGAGGTCGAAGAGACCGAGGCGGGATCGGGCAAGTACGTCGCCAAGGACGGCGGCACACCCGTCTCGATGCAGATCGAGAAGATGTCGAAGTCGAAGCTCAACGTCGTGAACCCCGACGACGTGGTGCGCGAGTACGGCGCCGACGCGATGCGTCTCTACGAGATGTTCCTCGGCCCGCTCGAAATGCAGAAACCGTGGCAGACCACGGGTATCGAGGGCGTCTATCGATTCTTGCATCGCGCCTGGCGCTACTACTTCGACAAGGGCGACACGCTCACGGCCGATCTCACCGACGACGAGCCGACCGACGAGCAGAAGCGACTGCTGCACCGTGCGATCAAAGAAGTCGGCGACGACATCGAAGCGCTGCGCTTCAACACCGCGATCGCGAAGCTCATGGAGTTCTTGAACGCCGTCAACAAGACGGAAACCAAGCCGCGCGCGTTGCTCGAAGACTTCGCAAAGCTGTTGTCACCGTTCGCGCCGCACTTCGCCGAAGAGGTCTGGAAGAGCCTCGGTCACGAGGACACGATCGCCTACGAAGCGTGGCCCGAGTTCGATCCCGCGATGCTCGTCGACGACACCGTCGAGATGCCCGTGTCGATCAACGGCAAGAAACGCGCGACGATCGAAGTCGCGAAGGATGCCGCCCAAGACGCGGTCGAAGCCGCGGCACGCGAAGCCGTCGAAGCGCACCTCGACGGCAAGACCGTTCGCAAGGTCATCTACGTACCCGGCCGCATGGTGAACATCGTCGTCTGACCGCTTGTGCGAACATCGCGGCCTGCCGATCGTGAGCCGCGCAACGAGCCGCTTGGAATGGAGACCCCGATGAGTTCGACTGAAGCCGATCCCGCGACGCCGCACGACCCGTCGTCGACGCCCGAACGTTCGACGGGCACGATCGTGCGCTTGTGGCTGAAGCCGCACCACGGCAAACCGATGCAGGAGATCGAATCGGCGACCCTCGTCCCCGGCCACGGCCTCGAGGGGAACGCCGACTCCGGTCCGAGGCGCCAGGTGACACTCATCGAGGAAGAGCTCTGGCAGGCGGCCGAGCGCGAGGTCGGCACGAGCGTCGACCCTTCGGCGCGCCGCGCCAACATCCTCGTCCGCGGTATCTCGCTCGCGGACACCCGCGGGAAGACTCTTCGCATCGGTGGTCACCGCGTCGAGGTCGCCGGCGAAACGGTCCCCTGCCGGCTCATGGAAGAAACGCAGTCGGGACTTCTCGAGGCGCTCCGCCCCGATTGGCGCGGCGGCGTTTTCGCGCGCGTGCTCGACGGCGGCGCGATCCGCATCGGCGACACGGTGACGTTCGACGACGCCGACTGAACGCGCTTCGTCCCGGACGCCCGGCGCTACTTCGTGTCGACGGGAAGCGGCGATTCGACCGCCATCGTCGGATCGACGTCGAGCCGGCTGTTGCCTCCCGGGACCACCTCGATCCGCGACACGCCCGCCAACGGAGCGAGGATCCGTATGCCATCGCTCGAGGTCACGTGTACGTCAGGCTCGGTGATCACGAGCGTGACGTTCACACCGCCTTCCTCCACGTCGATCGACGTGACGCGACCGACCTTCACGCCGCGATAGACGACGTCGGATCCGACGAGGACGCCGTGAGCGTCGGGAATCCGGAGCGCGACCTCGTAACCCGAACGGCGCATCATCCAGATCATCGCGATGATCGCGAATCCGATGAGCAGCAGGCCGCCCCAGAGCAGCATCGGGCGGCGGCCGCTTCGCCGAGGAAAATCACGGTTCGCCACAGGGTCGATTCCTTCAGGGGCCTCGTACATCGTCGTCACCTCGGTCGTTTCGCGGCTGGAGCACGGAGCCCCGCTTCATCGGTCTGTTGCGGCCTCTTGCCGCTCCATCCTACAAACCCGCCGGCTTCGCGGGGTTCGTTCGGCGACGCGTCGTTCGTGGCCGGTTGGCGGCGATTCGGGAAGAAGCCGCTGCTTGCCGTCGTCCCACGTTCATGGGACGATTCGGGAGCCGGACCGGTCACGCCCGTATCCTCTTGGATGCGGGCACACGAAAGGAGACACGATCGATGAAGAACCTGAAGCGGATCGCACTCTTGGGGCTCATCGCCGCCCTGACCGCCCTCGCGCTACGCCCCGAGGTCGATCGTGTGTCGGCCGGCCAACCCGACCTTCGCGACAAGCTGCAATGGGGTGTGCTGCTCCAGACCGAGCGCCCGTTCTACGCGGGCGGCGAAATGATGCGAGCCACGATCGGCGCGTTCAACTTCTCGAACGACGACGCCTTCGGCTGGACCGGCGGATGCTCCCACACGATGTCGATCGAGAACGACCAAGGCCAGATCGTCTGGGAACAGTGGCAACGCATCTGCGGCGGCGGGGTGACGATTCGAAGCCTCTTCTCCAACGGCGGGAGGTTGGCGCGCTCGCTCCAGGTTCCGCTCGTCTACGACAACAACAACGGCGTCGGCACCCAGGGAAACCCGCTCCCGACGGGCTTCTACAAAGTGAACTTCACGTTGGAATTCCGGGGGCCCGGACGCGTTCAGGGCGACACGCCGCTCGGCCTCGACTTCTCGGCGTCGGTTCCGATCCGCATCGAGTAGCGGATTCGGAGGGGCGCCGCGCCGCGTCGCGCCTCGGATTCGGATTCGAACGCGACGCGCGCCCGCCGATCTCCCCCGAGCCGCCGTTCGCGCAGGTGACTCTCGAGCTGCTCCGGACTTTCGAACGTCTGGCCCGTGATCGCCTCGAGCGCACGTTGCAACGCTCCGTGCACCTCGGGGCGCGGGCGACGCTTGAACGGATGGCGGAAACGCGCCATCCATTTCGCCTTCGCCGACGCATTCGTAAACGACCGGTCTTGCACGGCACCGGTCCCCCACTGATGCTCCGCCGGGTACATCCGGTAGAGTCTTCGCGGGCGATCGCGCCCCTCTCGCCAGGACCCGAGTGTCAGCGAAACACGACACCGATTACGGTGAGGTAACTCGGGCGCCGGAAGAGCGCGCGCCCGATCCGTACGACAGCGAGGCACAGAACGAGGCCGACCGGGCTTTTCGCTCGAAGGCCCCGTCGGTCAGTCGTTTGCGCGGTGTCGGTATGTCGTTTGCTTGACGCCCCTCGCACCGGGAGCGCGGCAGCACGAAACCGCGCCGACTCCCCTGGCACGAGAGGCGCCGCTCCAGCGATCGCCCAACGCAAGCAAGCGAAGAAGGGAAAAACTGACGATGTCGAAACCGACCGCGATCCTCACTCTCGCCGTCGCCACCTTGATCGTGGCCGCCGCGGGATGCAGCACGACGGGATCCGATACCGCGGCGAGTGGCTCGCTCGCCTCGCCGACCTACGAGCCGCGCACCTTCGGCGGTCCGGTGCAGAGAGTCTCGACGGCCGTCCCCTGGCCGCGCGGCATCGTGTGGTACGAGGGCAAGCTGCTCGTGCTCTCACGCGGTGTCCACCGCAGCGCCGGCGGACCGAACGCCGACATCGACGACAAGGCCGCCCACGTCTTCGAGGTCGATCCGAACGTCTTCGAACCCGTCCGCAAGGGCGGCGCCGCCGGCGACGCCGTGCGCGGCAACGCCAAGATCTTCGCGGTGCCGACGTCTCCCCCGTTCCACATCTGGGACCGTCGCATGCCGGCCACTTTGGACACGTTGGCCCAGCGCCCCTACGCCGGTCTCGTGCACGATCCCGCTTCGTCGAGCTTGTTCGTCATCTGCTTCTCCGGAATCGATCTCGGGGAGGCTCCGAGCTTCCGCAAGAACGCGACGGACGCCGTGCATCGCTACCACATCCCGACGAAGACGTGGCACGTCTTCGATGCGCACGACCCCGATTCGATCGCCCCCGAGAAGCTCGCGAAGTGGCTCCCCAACGAGATCTATCCGCATCACGACCCCAAGTCGAATCCTCCGCCCCACGGCTTCTTGAACGGTCCGTGCGGTGGGTTCGCCGTGGGCGACTACTTCTATGCGACCGCCAAGGACAACACGGCTCTCGTCCAGTACGACCTCGACGAAGTGCGGCGCGATCCGGCAAACGCAGGAGCCGCGGACGGGCGCTACGTCTTCCACCGCTCGGGGCCGGACGACAACCCGTTCATCCAAACGCGAAAGCACGGCAAGATCTACGTCGAAGGAGCGTGCGCGGTGGTCGCTCACGAAGGCTACATGTACGTCGCGTTCCGCACGACGGGGCAAGTCATCCGCTTCCCGATCAAGAAGAACGGCGACGTCGTACGACCGATCGTCGCCGACTACCTCGCCCAGACCGACGCCCACGATCCGAGCGGCGAGTACAACAAGCCCGCGAACATCTACGACATGCGCTTCAACAGCCGCGGCGAGTTCTTCATCTCGCCGAAGTCGCACGGCGCGATCTGGATGATCCCCACCGACGGCGACGAAGTCTTCGACGCGACCCGCAACTCGGCGGAGAAGCCCTACGTGAACCTGCGCGATCTCACCGATCACGAGAAAGCGGGCGTCGGCAACTTCTGCTTCGACCCCGACGACAACATGTACATCTGCTCCGGCAACGACGACACGCCCGACGACAGCATCCGCGGTACGGTCTACCGTGTTCCCGACTTCGCCGGCGCCGCGGTTCGCCCCTGAGGAATGACGATGACTCGAACGACTGCCACGAAGGTCCTCGGATCGATCGCCGTGCTCGCACTGCTCACGGTCGGCTGCGCCTCCACGGGAGGTCATCGCATCTCGTCGATCGGGAAGGCGGCGTTCGACGATGCATCTTGGGACGACGGCATGGCCGTGGTCTCGGTCTTTCGCGGACAATTCAAGCGATACGGTGAATGGCGTGAAGCCGAGGTCCGCGACTACGTCGTGCGCGAGTATCTCGACCCGCAAGACTGGACGAAACGCAACGGATCCGATCCCGATCTCGTCCCCGTGATCAAGGTCAATCGAATGGTCCAGTTTCCCGCGGGAAGCTACGACTACCGCCTCATGTCGTCCTTGTTCTTTCGTCGAGACGACTCCCGGCTCGTGAAGGGCGTCGGCGTGTGCCTCAACGCCTGCGGCGTCGTCTATCAGCGGTGGGACCGCAGTTCCCAACGGCTCGTCGCGGACTCGTACTGGGAGCACGAAGGACGGACGGACTCGTCTTGGCCGGCCGAGGTCGGATCCCGGTTCGCCGACGAACTCCCCTTCGTCGCGGCGACGCTCGACTCCCATCGTCCGGTGCATGTCTGGTCTCCGTTGGCGTACCCGCGCTCGATCGCGCCGCGCGAAGAAGGCGAAGCCGCCCGCACCGCGGCGGCGACGTCGGCGGTCGATCTCGCGTCGCTCACGTCGCTCGGAATCGGCGACTCGTGCGACGACTGTGTCATCACGCCTTCGTCCGGCCCATCCGCGGATCCGATGTCGCCCGTCGAGCTGCCGCAGCCCTTGCCGCCTACGAGTGAAAACGGTCCCTTGCGCATCGAGCGCGACGGGAACGCCACGCGCTTGATCAGCGACGATGGAACCCTGCGCGCCGAGTTCCGGTACGACGCGAACGGATTCCTCTCGGGATGGACGATCCCGGGCGAACAGGAGTTTCACCGCACGTCGGTCTTCCGCGGACCCTACTGGGAACGAACCGCCCCGACGGACCACGCGCTGCTGGAAGGTCGATGAGCGAACCTCTCGATCCCCCGCTGCTTTCGAACGGTCTTCGCGTCGGCGTCGTGATCCCCGCACTCGACGAAGAAGAAGGGATCGTCACCGTGCTTCGCGCGTTGCCTCGCGACGGGATCGACCGCGTCGTCGTCGTCGACAACGGTTCGACGGACCGCACCGCGGAGCGAGCGCGAGCCGAAGGTGCCGACGTCGTGCACGAGCCGCGACGGGGATACGGTGCGGCGTGTTATCGAGGGATCGAAGCTCTCGGCGCGCGACCGGACGTGATCGTCTTCCTCGATGCGGATGCCGCCGACGACCCCGCGGAGCTCCCGTCGCTCGTCGAGCCGATCGCCGACGGTCGAGCCGACCTCGTCATCGGATCGCGCGTCCTCGGGGATCGGCAGAGTGGCGCGCTCACTCCGCACGCTCGCTTCGGGAACCGGCTCGCCGTCGCCTTGATCCGCGCGACGACGGGTGTGCGCTTCACCGACCTCGGACCGTTCCGAGCGATCCGGCGCGAAAGCCTCGAGCTCTTGCAGATGCGCGACCGTGGTTTCGGCTGGACCGTCGAAATGCAGATGCGCGCGGCGCAAGCCTGGCTTCGCTGCCGTGAGATTCCCGTCTCCTACCGACGCCGCATCGGCCGCTCGAAGATCAGCGGAACCGTGCTCGGCAGCTATCACGCGGGGCGGTGCATCCTCGGGACGATCGCACGATGCTGGTGGGAACACCGCTCACGATCGAACCGATCCGCGACGCTCGAAACCCCTCAGGCGTGAGAGGCGTCCACTGGCTCCTCGGTGGCATCTCGATCGAGATCGTCGCGTTCGCGCTCATCGCTTCTCTCGGCGACATCCGATCGTCGGCCGTCGCGTTCGTGGCGCTGTACCTCACGGCCTCGATCGGCTACCTCGTAGCCGTCGCCGCCCTTCTGCGCGGATCGGCTCCGCCCCCGCGACTCGCCTTCGTCGCCGTCGCCGCCCTGCTCTTGCGGATCCCGGTGCTGTTCGCGTGCGAGCCTTCGGACGACATGAACCGTTACCTCTGGGAAGGACGGATCCTGAACGCGGGACACGACCCGTACACGACCGCCCCCACCGATCCGAGCCTCGCGCGCTACGCCGCCGACGACCCGTATCACGGCGCCGTCAACCATCCCGACTGGCCCGCGATCTATCCGCCCGTGACGATGCTGTGGCACGCCGGCGTCGCCGCCGTCGCGTATCACCCGCTCGCGATGAAACTCTCGTTCCTCGTCGCCGAGGCGCTCCTCGTCGGGGTCTTGCTCCGGCTTCTGCGCGCGCGCGGAGTCGCGCCCGGACGCGTCGCGATCTACGCCTTGAATCCGCTCGCGGTCTACGCGATCGCGCTCGAGGGACACAACGACTCCGTGCATCTCGCGCTCTTGCTCGCGAGCGTTCTGTTCGTCAGCGTGAAGCCGAAACCGACGGCCGCCGCGATCGCCTGGACGTGCGCGGTCCTGACGAAGGCGTTCGCGATCGTCGCGGCCCCGGCCGTGATCCCCGCGACGCGCCCGCGCCATTGGATCGTTCCCGCAGGGATCGTCGTCGCCGTCGCGGTGATCTTCCGAGAGACCGGACTCGCTCCCCTGCGCACGCTCGGCCGGTTCGGCGGCGAAATGCAGACGAACGACTCGATCCATGCGCTCGTCGCCGCGGCGCTGCGAGTCGTCGGCCTCTCGGATCCATCGTTCAGCCGATGGGCGACCGCTCTGCTCGCCGGATCGGCGGCGCTGTTCGTCATCCGGGCCACCCCCGACGATCCGGCTCGTCGCGTCGCGCTCTTGGTGGGCACGCTGCTCCTCGCGCTTCCGACGGCCCACCCGTGGTACTTCCTCATGATCGTCCCGTTCCTGTGCCTCTTCCCTTGGACCGGTTGGCTCGTCTTCACCGGGTCCTGTATGCTGCCGTATCTCGCGTACGCACAGATCGAGGCGACGGGCGAGTGGGTCGAGCTGGACCTCGTTCGATGGGCCGCCTACGCTCCCCTGCTCGCGTGGCTGGCGTTCACCGCGGCCCGACGTCTTCGGAATCCGATCGATCGGGGTCGCCCCCGAGGCGATGCGGTGCGCATCGCGACCAACCCCACGCTCGACTCGGAACACCGATGACTCTCATTTATCTCCTGTATTGGACGGCGATCGCCGGCTTGTTGCTGCAAGGCGCGAACTGCTACGTCCTCAGTGCGGTCTTCCTGTATCACCGCCGCCGCACGCAGCGGCGCAACGAGCGGATTCGAGCTGAGTATCGAGCGAAGCACGACGCGTCCTCCCTGCCGTTCGTGACCGTGCAGCTTCCCGTCTTCAACGAACGCTACGTCGTCGCGCGCTTGCTTCACGCCGCGCGCGGCATCGACTACCCGCGAGACCGCTTCGAGATCCAAGTGCTCGACGATTCGACGGACGACACGTCCGAAATCATCGAGGGAATCCTCCGCAGCCAAGCGTTCCGCGGCGTGCAGACGTCGCACTTGCGTCGAGTCGATCGCGAAGGCTACAAGGCCGGAGCGTTGCGCGACGGACTCCGCGTCGCGCGCGGCGAGCTCATCGTGATCTTCGACGCCGACTTCGTCCCGCTGCCGGACTTCCTGCACCGCACCGTTCCCTTCTTCGGGGATCCCGAAGTCGGACTCGTGCAAACTCGCTGGGGACACGTCAACGAGACGACCAACGTCCTCACACGCGTGCAAGCGCTGGCCATCGACGGACACTTCGGGATCGAGCAAGCGGCACGATGCTCGGGCGACTGCTTCCTGAACTTCAACGGCACCGCCGGCATCTGG
>JAUIME010000711.1 GCA_030433195.1 bacterium | reverse complement strand
GCGGCGAGGATTACAGCGCCGTCATGCAGAAGTAGATGAAGCTCGAAGAGCGCGAAGCGGATTTCTACGCGAGCATCGACACCGAGAGCCACGTGTGGCTGTATCGGCGGCGCGTGGAGTGACGCCGGCGACGACAGGGGCAGGTCCGCCTGCCCGTGTCGTCGCAGGGACGTGACGTCGCGGGAACGTGTCGTTGGAATGGGCGTCGCCGTGTCGCGTAGTCGGAACGCTCGGTCAGGCGACCTTCGTCACGATCACCATCACGTTGAGGAAGAGTGTGACCGTCTCGCCGTCGTAGGTGGCTTTGACCTTCCACCAATCGGGTTGGGACTGGCCATCGTCGACCACGACGAAAGATCCGTAGATGCAGTAGGTGACACCCTGTTCGATCACGTAGGAGACCTCCCGCTTGGACGGCTCGTATCCGGCCGCGTGGAGGCGGGGGTTGTGCCGGTTGATCGCTTCGTGGACTGCCGACTCGAAGTCGATCTCGATCCCTGTCAGGGGATCGTCCGTCGAAGTGCGAGACGTCATCGCGATCGTCGGCAGTCGGGTTCGGTCGACGTCGTCGTTGCGGGAGACGAGCGCGAGGGCGAGCTCTTCGTCGACGTTCGGCAGGTCGGCTCGCGGAAACTCGGCGCCGAACCCCTCGGCGACCGCTTGCCGGATCTTCGTGCGAAAGTCCTGCACCTTCCAGCGATCTTCTTCGTTCGTGAGCCACCTCGCGTAGGTCGCAGCCGAGCCGGCATCCCACTCGGGGATGATCTCGATCGTGCCGTCGAGACTGAAATGGCCGTCGTCGTCGCAGTGTTGCTCGACGATGACTTCTTGCGAGATACATGCCGGGGTGAGCAGCATGAGGACGAGGACGAGGAGTCGATTCTTGATCATCGATGGATCCTTTCGTGTTCCGTCACCTTGCGCTTCTCACACACCGGAAGCCCAAGCTGAAGGGGGCCATGTCCGCGGAGATCTTGTCGAAATGCTGCATGTCGAACACCGTCGAATCGCTTTGGATCGGTGAATCCCATCCCTTGCCTCGGATCAGGTACGTCCCGAGGAGCACACGCTTCGTCGCCGGGCTCAACGCCAGCGTCTCCGTCCACTCTTTGACGTTGCCGTACGTGTGATGCAGTCCGAAGGGGCTTTTCCCGATCGCGTGGTCCGTGACGTCGCGAGTCCGCGCGAGATACTCCGCCAACGGACCCCGATCCCGTGAGGCAGGATCCGCCGGAGGATCGCCGACGACGGCATGGCGACGGACTTCGTCGAGGGCGAGCGTCGGTCGGGTCGTCCACGGATATCGCCTCAGTTCCGGGCCGCGGGCGGCGAGGTCGAATTCGAATACCGTGGGAAGCCTCTTCCCGTACCATTCGGCGTAGGCTCGGGCTTCGCCGAGGTTGATGCCCGCGATCGGTCGGAGGTCCCACTCGGTCGACGTGAGGACGGTGTCCGGATTCAAGACTCGATCGGCGAGCTCTCGGACGCGATCGGCACGCCACGCCAAGGGGAGCGGGCGACCACTCTCACGCAGGTAGGCGCGATACTGTCCGATCGTCACCTCGGTCGTGTCGATGTGGAAGGGTTCGACTTCGACCTCGACCACGCCGCGGTCCCAGAGTTCCAGGCGGATGTTCGCGCGCTCGATTCGAATCATGCCCGAGACGTCGGGGGCTCGATCGGGAAGCCGAATCGCGTGGCTGCGCGCCGGTTGGTCGAGGAGCCGGACGAACTCCCCGATCGTCGCGGTGTCGTCCTCGATCGAAACGCGATAGTGGCCGCGCGGCAGCGGGAGCTCTCCGATCGGAGTCGATCCCGACGATCCGGGAGGGCCGGGGATGCCGGTTCGAAGGTCGATCGAACGGATCTCGACGGCGAGTCCGGGGATGTCGCCATCGATCACGAGCGTCGGGAGGGCGAACTCTCGCGCGTCGTCGCCGGCTCTCTCCGGGAGGAGAAGCTCCGCTTGGAAGCGGTGGTAGCGGGCACGCTCGAGCGCTTCATCGGCATCCGCCCAGCAAGCGGGGGTGTCGCACGCCGCCGCTCGCGCGAGGGATTCTTCGTATCGCGCCCACTCGTCGAGGCCCCACGCTTCGATGTCCGAGAGGGCCTGTCGGAGTCGCGAGCGTTGAGAGGGGAGGCATCGCTCCGACGCATCGCGTAGGCGCACCTGTGCGCGCTGAAGTGCTTTGGCGGAGCCCGGTCGTTCGTCGAGTGCCATCGTGGCGTCGCCCAGGACGGCTTCCACTCGGCTCCAACGGTTGAATCGCCAGGAGGCGGCGACACTCGCGAGCGAAACGAGAAGTACGACGAACCCCATGGTCACGCGATGTCGGCGAAGCCATCGGATCGTCTTCTCCGTTCGGCTTCGAGTTCGGATGGTCAACGGCTCGTTGGCGAGGAAGAGATCGGGAATGATGCGTCCGATCGATCCGAGGTTGGGCGGCTCGCCCTCTTGGTGCCGTTGCCAGAGCCAGGCGCCGAAGGCGGAAAGTTCCGGGTCACCCACCGCTTGGCCGTAGCGGTAGACCAAAGCGCCGTCCACGACCGTGCGGGCGTTCGCATCGGCGTAGTTCAGATACCATTCATCGCCGACGTGGGCGGTGAGGATGTAGCGGCCCATCTTGGCGATGAGGGGTTCATCGAAGATCGAGATCTTGCCCCCGCTCGCGCCATACATCCAGTCGAGGGCTTCAAACGTGCTCGCCCCGGCGCGGCCCCAGTAGGAGGGACCTTCGTCACAGCCACCATCGGCCGGGTAGCTGTTGAGAAAAATGTCGAGCACGCGCTGGGCTTTTTCGACGTGGCGGGCCCGCAGTTCGGGATCGGTTTCGATCAGCAACGCGGAGGACAACCAGTTGGCGACGATCCAGGGATTCCAGTTGTTGATCGGATGGCCCTGCGTGTCCCACGCCATCCACCAGAAGTCAGCGCGGTTCAGGCACGGCTCAAGGATGCGGGTTTGGATTTCGTGGTGCAGCCGGTGGCGGGTGACCTTGGACACGGTGTCCAGTTGCGGCCCCAGCAGGTAGTCGATCCACGAAATCAGCGCGGCGGTTTCGCAGACGCCGAGATCCACGATGGGCTCCGTCGCATCGGG
>JAUIME010000710.1 GCA_030433195.1 bacterium | reverse complement strand
GAGGTCGAAGTCGAAGTCGAAGTCGAAGTCGAAGTCGAGGCGGCTTCGTCGGAGGAGGCCCCGGTGGATCCGCTCGCCCTGCGGCTCTCGGAAGCGAAGGCCCTCGTCGGCAGCGGCATCGTCACCGCCGACCCGCGCGCGCGTCGCCTCGCGTTCGAGGATGCGGAGCGACTCTTCGGGACCGTACTCGACGCGGGCCCGAACGCCGATGCGGAACGTCTCGTCGAGGCGCGCGCATATCGGCGGGCTTTGCAAACGGGACTCGAGCCGAATCGACTCGAGGAGAAGGCCGTGCCATGGCGCGTGCTGGTCGTACCGTGCAACCTCGACGGGACGATCCGTCGCCTCAATGCCGAGCGCTATCGCGAGCTCGCGTACAAGGTGAAGGACCGGCAGGATCCGGCGGCCGCCGCGCGCGCCCGCGAGCTCGCCATGGAGACGATTCGTATCGGGACCGAGTGGAACGTCGAAGATCGCAACTACCTCCGCTCCGAGCTGATGCGCGCTGCGAGCTTCGTCTTCGAATGGTCGCGTGGCGCGATCCGGCTGGAATTCGAGATCGAGCCGTTGACCAAGCGGATCCGCGACCTGCGAACACGACGGAGTGGCGGCCGAGCGCTCTGGCTGCTCGGCGACGCGAGCGATCGCGAAGGAGATGCGGGTCCGGAGGCGATCCTAGAGAGCATCGAGAGATTCCGACCCGAGTCGTACGATCTCGTGCTTCTGGTCCCGAAGTACGAACGCGGCGACGAGACCTTGCCGAAGCCGAGCGCGTCGATGGAAGAGCGGATGAGCTTCGTCCCGTACGAAGGGCGGGTGCCGCTGCGGCACATGGCGCTCGCGGCTCGCGACGACGGCAAGAAGCTCGACGGCTCGATCGCCGAGACGCCGTTCGCGATCGCGATCGTCGATCGTATCTATGCGGGCATGCGCGAGTCGGCCGCCCGCGCGTACCACGTCGCGGCCTTCGATCGACCCGTCGACGCCACCACGATCACGCGCCTCGAACCGTGGCTGCCGCCCTTCGAGCGCAAGCTCGAGCGCGGGTACCACGTCATCGAGCGCGGTGAAGCGTGGTACCGCGAAGTGCTCGGATGTTGGATCTCGCGAGGGATGGCCGATTCGGCAACGACACTGCCGCGCGCATTTGCCGACGCCGACCGCGCGCGCGTCGGTGGCGAGGCGAGCGTGTGGTTCGATCGTGATCCCCGGACGGGAGCCGAGTTGAGCCCCGAGACGGTCCGAGCCGTCGAACTACGCGCCGCGAGAACGGCGTCCGAGGTCACCCTCGTACTCGGCCGAGCGCTCGGAGAGGGGCAAAGGGTTCGACTCACGCTCGAGGACGGCGTCGTGCTCGAAGGGGTGCCCGGGGCAGGCCCGAGCGCCGTGGTCCGTCTGCAAACGCCCGAGCCGCTCAAGATTCGGGCGTTTTCGCTCGAAACGATAAGCGAAGACGCTCCGACTTCCGGAGCGATCGATCTCCGCGAGATTCTGCTGCGATAGGAGCCGAGCGAGTGACGCGAACGGCGCGGAAGACCCGCGAGCTGCCGATTCTCTTGCTCACGAGCGCCGTCGTGTTCCCGAAGGAAGCGACGACGCTCCAGGTCCATTCGCAGCGCAACTGCACCCTCATCGAGCAGCTCCCCGAAGACGGCATGCTCGTCCTGCTTCCGGCCGTCGATCGCGAGACCGACGCGATCGGGCCCGACCAGCTCGGCAAGGTCGGCGTGGCGGGGCGCGTCATCTCGACGCTCTACGTCGATGGCCGCGGCATGCAACTCACGGTCGAGGGTTTGCACCGCGTGATCGTCGACGCGGTCGAGCAGAGCGATCCATACTTCCGTGGGCAAGTCCGCGACGCGGTCGAGGACGAAGGCAATCGCCTCGAGAACAACCAGCTCATCTTCGACATTCTCGATCTCTACGAGGGTCTCGGGGGGAAGGACGCGCGCTACGCGAAGGGCGTGTTCGACGTCTTGAAGATGAACCTCGACGAGCCCGGGGAGTTCGCGGATCTCGCGGCGAAGCTCGGTTACTACCCGCTCAGCGAGAAGACGAAGGTCCTCGAATCGCTCGCGATCACGGATCGCCTGCGGCGCGTCGGCGATCTTCTGCGCGCCGACCTCGAGAAGGCGGAGGTCGCTTCCGAAGTCGAGAAGCGCGCTCAGATGAAGATCGAGAAGGATCGCAAGGAGTACTACCTGCGCGCGCAGCTTCGAGAGATCCAACGCGAGCTCGGCGTGCATGCTTCGGGCGCGACCGAGGCCGAGGAGATCCTCGAGCAGGCCGGGGCGCGAACGCTTCCCGATGCCGTGCGCGAGAAGCTGCGCAAGGAAACGACGCGATTGCGCGGCATCGAGCCGGCGTCTTCCGAGTACGAAGTGATCCGCAACTACACGCGATGGCTGCTCGATCTGCCGTGGAACCAGTCCGTGACCGAAGCCATCGATCTCGAGCACGTCCGCGACGCGCTCGATCGTGAGCACTACGGACTCGAGTCGATCAAGGAGCGGATTCTCGAGCATCTCGCCGTGAAGAAACTCGCCGGTACCGGTGACGGCAGTGTCTTGTGCTTAGTCGGCCCGCCCGGAACGGGCAAGACGTCGCTCGGCCAAGCGATCGCGCGTGCCATGGGACGCAAGTTTCATCGCATCAGCGTCGGCGGGGTGACCGACGAGGCCGAGATCCGCGGACATCGCCGCACGTACATCGGTTCGATGCCGGGCAAGATCCTCCAAGGGCTCGCCCAGCTCGAGTGCGACAACCCCGTCATCGTGATCGACGAGATCGACAAGATGGGCAAGGGGTGGCGCGGCGATCCGACGGCGGCCCTGCTCGAAGTTCTCGATCCGGAACAGAACACCACGTTCGTCGATCACTACATCGGCCTGCCGTTCGATCTGTCGCGGATCCTCTTCATCGTGACCGCGAACGTCGCGAGCGAGATCTCGGGTCCGCTGCTCGATCGCATGGAGGTGCTGCGACTCACGGGCTACACCGAGTCGGAGAAGATCACGATCGCGGCGCGGTATCTCGCGCCTCGCGTCATCGCGAAGACGGGGCTCGGAGACGATGCGCCGACGCTGCCACGTTCGTCTTGGGAACGCA
>JAUIME010000709.1 GCA_030433195.1 bacterium | reverse complement strand
CAGCATGCTCGGGATCCCGCTGCGCACCGCGCTCCCCGACGGGAGCTCCGTTACGAACCTCGACGAAATCTACGGCAACGGCAGCAGCCGCGTACGTCTGAACGCGCAGAACGGCAACATCGACATTCGCACGGCCACCGTTCGCTGAGGGAGGGAGTCATGGGATACGAGCTCGACAAGATCGAACGTCGCGTGCTCGGCGTACTCGTCGAGAAGGGTTACACGACGCCCGACCAGTACCCGCTCTCGATGAACGCGATCGTCAACGGGTGCAATCAGAAGAGCTGCCGAGAACCCGTCATGAGCCTCGACGAAGTGCAGGTCTTCGACGCGATCGATGCGATGCGAAAGCAAGGGCTCGTCATCTGCGCGCATACCGGCAACTCCCGCGTCGAGAAGTATCGGCACTGCGTGCCCGAGATGTTCGAAATCGTCGCACGCGAAGCTGCGGTGTTGGCCGAGTTGTTGCTGCGCGGGCCGCAGACCGACGGCGAGCTACGCCAGCGCGCCAACCGGATGATTCCGATCTCGAGCCTCGAGCAGGTGCAAGAGGTCGTCGAGTCGCTGATCGAGAAGGAACTCGCCCTGCGGCTCAGTCCACCCGACCGAAAGCGCGGCGCGCGATTCGCCCATCGACTCTATCCGGCCGGTGAACAGCCGAAGACGGAAGCCGACGCGGGCTTCACCTCGACGGACAGCGGCGGAGGCGGCAGTCGTGCGGCTTCGAGCGGCGCGTCCCCCGCGGCCGACCCCGGTGAGATCGCGGCCCTTCGCAGCACCGTCGAAGCCCTCACGCGTCGCGTGGCGGCGCTCGAGGAGTCGCTCGGCGTCACGCCCGAAGGCGGCTCGGACTGATCGCCGACGACGGGTCGCGGAAGGTCACCCCCGACCTTCGGTGAATCGTTCCGTGAGGCGGTAGCGCTGGATCTTGCCCGACGCCGTCATCGGAATGCGATCGACGACGCACACGACTGCGGGAACCTTCACCTTGGCGACCTTGCCCGCGAGGAACGACGCGATCGCGTCGCGGTTTGGCGCGTCTGCCCCCGGCTCCGGGAGGATCGCGCAGGCGACGGTCTCGCCGAGCGTTTCGTGCGGGACGCCGAACGCCGCGGCATCGGCGACGTCGGGGTGCGACCGCACCGCCTCCTCCACCTCGGCCGGATAGACGTTCTCGCCGCCGCGGCAGATCATCTCCTTGATCCGCCCGACGACGCGGTAGTAGCCATCCGGGCGTCGCTCGCCGAGATCGCCCGTGCACAGCCATCCGTCGTCGGTGATCGCGGCGCTCGTGGCGGCTTCGTCGCGAAAGTAACCGAGCATCACCTGGTCGCCGCGCACGTGGATCTCGCCTGCGTCGCCCGCTTCTCCCGTCGCGGGATCGACGAGTCGGATCTCGGTGCCCTCGAGCGCAATCCCGACCGTGTGACAACGCTGCTCGTCGTCGGCGTCGAACGGCATGTACGTCACAGCCGGACTCGCCTCGGTGAGTCCGAAGCCCGGCGCGATGCCGCGCGCGTGCCACGTGTCGAGCACGCGCCGCACGAGGGACGGCGGGCACGGCGCCCCGGCCATGATGCCCGTCCGCACGCTGCGAATCGGTTCGGCCTCGGCGGAATCGGCATCGAGCACCGCGCGGAACATCGCGGGCACGCCATGCACGACCGTCACGCCGTGGCGTCGGATCACGGCGAGCGAATTCGCGGGATCGAACACGCGCGTCAGACAGATCGTCGCCCCCGCGTACGCACTCGCGAGCACGGCGACGACGCACCCGAAACAGTGGAACAGCGGCACGTGACAGAGCACGCGATCCTCTTCGGTGAGTGCTGCGTGTCTCGCGGTGCGGCGCGCATTCCCGACGAGGTTCCGCGACGACAGCATGACGGCCTTCGGAAAACCCGTCGTTCCCGACGTGTACTGCATGTTGATGCAATCGTCGACGCCGGGGCCGGGACTCGTGATCGCGGCGCGATCGATCGGCAGTGCCGCGAACGGCGTCGTCCCCTCGAGCTCCCCGTCCTCGAGCAGGACGACGTGGCGAAGATCGGGCACCGTCGACCGATCGAGCGCGCGCAGAATGCCGAGGAGATCGTGCCCCTTCGCCTCGCTTCCCGTACACAGGACCTTCGCGCCCGAATGACGCAGCACGTACGCGAGATCGTCGACGCCGAACGACGTATTGACGGTCACGAGCATCGCCCCGAGCCGCGCGAGCCCGAACTCGAGGTAGATCCAGGCCGGATGATTCGCGGACCATACCGCAACGACGTCCCCACGCTCGACGCCGAGCCCCGCCATTCGCGCTGCGGCATCGAGCGAGGCGTCGTACACCTCGCGCCACGTACGGCTCTCGTCTTCGAACGTGAGCGCGACGCGGTCGGGCCACGTCGATGCCGCGTGCTCGACGACGTCGAATACGGTTCGTTCTTCGGGGGGCACCCTCGGCACGGCGGTCGGCTCCTGTCGCTCGGGGAATCGGACGTCACGCGGAAGTCGACGACCCCTCGGGTTGTCGCCCCGCGTCGCGCGTCAGTATAATCCGCGCGACCGCCGACACCACCCTCCGAGGAGCTCGCATGACGTCCGATACACCGATGAAGTCCGTCAACTGGCAGGAGCGCTACCACGCCGCGCTGATCCACACGGTTCGCCTGCGGATCCGTGACCTCCCGGGCAAGCTCGCCGAGACGCTCGCCGCGATCGGTGCGCAAGGCGCGCCCGTCGGTGACATCCGCATGGTCGGCGTCGACAGCCAATACCGCGTGCGCGACGTGCAGATCTTTTTCACGGGCGACGAGCACCGCGACCGGACACTCGCAGCGCTGCGAGCCGTCGACGAGATCGAGATTCTCGACGTGTGCGACGACGTGCTCGAGATCCATCGTGCGGGCGCGATCGAGACGCGCTCGCGCGTGCCGCTCGAGACGATCATGGATCTGCGCATGGTGTACACGCCCGGCGTCGCGAGCGTGTGCGATCTCATCCACGAGAAGCCCGAAACGGCGTGGGACTACACGGGGATCTGCCAGCGCATTTCGATCGTCACGAACGGGACCGCGGTGCTCGGGCTCGGCGACATCGGCCCGCTCGCCGCGCTGCCCGTCATGGAAGGCAA
>JAUIME010000708.1 GCA_030433195.1 bacterium | reverse complement strand
GGCGCGCCTCATGGGCTTCGGTCACCGTGTCTACAAGAACTACGATCCGCGTGCGCGCGTCATCAAGAAGGCGTGCACCGACGTGCTCGATTCGCTCGGGATTCACAGCAAGCTGCTCGAGATCGCGATGAAGCTCGAAGAGATCGCGCAGACCGACGACTACTTCCTGTCGCGCAGTCTGTACCCGAACGTCGACTTCTACTCGGGCATCATCTACAAGGCGATCGGCTTCCCGACGAACGTGTTCACCGCGCTCTTCGCGATGGGACGCCTGCCGGGTTGGATCGCGCAGTGGATGGAGATGCACAACGATCCCGACTTCCGCATCGGCCGCCCGCGGCAGATCTACACGGGGCCGCAGTCGAGGCCGTACGAGCCGATCGAATCCCGAGGTTGATCCCGACGTGAAGATGTTTCCGAACCCGAGAGCGCGACATGAGAGCGGACGTCGTCGGATGCGGTCCGCCCGCGCGGTCGGGAGAGCGGGAGCATCGAGAAGGGTGAGCGTCGCCGTGGCGGGGCTCGCCGTCCTCGGGGCGTGGGCCGCAACGATCGGGTTCGTCCGCACCGAGTCGGTATCCGCCGAAGCGCCGCGCGAAGCCGAAGTCGCGGATGCGATCGAGGGCGCGCCCGCGCCCGAGGCGCTGCCGTTCGTGAGTGACCGGACGCCGCTCGGACTCGTCGACGCGCCGCGGTTCCCTGCCGACGCGACCGACCGCACGTCGGCCGAGCGCTTCGAACTCGGCCGAGACCTCTTCTTCGACCCCGTGTTGTCGGCGGATCGTTCCGTGTCGTGTGCCTCGTGCCATCGGCCCGAATACGGGTACGCCGACAGCGTGCCCCGATCGTTGGGCATCCACGGACTCGAGACGACGCGCAACACGCCGTCGCTGCTCAATCGCGGATGGGGTCGCCACTTCATGTGGGACGGCCGGTTCGTAAAGCTCGAAGACCAAGTTCTCGATCCGATCGCCAACGAGCGCGAGATGGGTCTGCCTCTCGAGGAAGCGGTCGTGCGTCTTGCCGACGAGCCGCGTTATCGGGAGCGATTCGCGACGGCGTATCCCGAAGGCGTGACCGAGCAGACACTCGGGCGTTCGCTCGCGGCGTTCGTCGCGCGGTTGCGGATCGGTGACAGCCCGATCGACCGATTCCAGGCGGCGCAAGGTCTGTTGACGCCCGAGCAGCGGGCCGGACTGTGGATCTACGAGAGCAAAGGGCGCTGTTGGAAGTGCCACAGCGGACCCAACCTCACCGACGAAGCGTTCCACAATACGGGCGTCGGCGTCGTCGACGGAGTGCCGGTCGAGGGGCGGTTTGCGGTCACGGGCGACGAGCGCGATCGCGGCGGCATCAAGACACCCACGCTGCGCGGTCTGGAATGGACCGCGCCGTACATGCACGACGGCAGCCTCGCCACGCTCGAGGACGTCGTCGACTTCTATCGCCGGGGCGGCGGCGCCAACGCGCACCTCGACCCCGACATCGAACCGCTCGAGCTCACGGACGACGACGCGCGTCATCTCGTCGCGTTTCTGCGAGCGCTTTCGCGAGAGGCGCAGTGAGCACGAACGGACCCGAACCCTACATCCAGCTCTCGATGCTGGCCCCCGAGTCGTATGCGGTCGCGAACGGATCCGTGTGCGTGTTCACGGGACCGAGTCCGGTTCCGGGTCGGATCAACGAAGACTCCGCGGCCGTGATCCCGTGCGGTCCGGATCGCGCGTTCTTCGTCGTCGCCGACGGCATGGGCGGATGCCCCGACGGCCAGCAGGCTTCGAAGATTGCGGTCGAGACGTTCGTGACGTACCTCGGCGCCGAGTCGGAATCGGACGGCGACCTGCACGAAGTGATCCTCGCTGCGTTCGACGAAGCGAATCGTCGCATCGAAAAGCACGCCGAAGGGTCGGGCACGACGGTCGTCGCGGTCTCGTTCGACGGCGATGACATGCGCACGTACCACTGCGGAGACTCGCGCGCGCTGTTGATCGGCGAGCGCGGTCGCATCAAGCTGCAGACGCAAGATCACTCGCCCGTGGGCTACGCGGTCGCGCAGGGATTGCTGACGCCCGAGCAAGCGATGCATCACCACCAACGGCACTTCGTGTCGAACTACATGGGCTCGCAAGAGATGAACGTCGACGTGAGCCCGCCGACGAAGATCCAACTGCGCGACACGCTCGTGATGGCGAGCGACGGGCTGTTCGACAACCTCATGGACCGCGAAGTCGTGTGGGAAGTGCGCCAACGCAACATCCGGCGCGTGACGCAGCGGCTCATCGATCTCTCGCGCGACCGAATGCGCCGCGGGGGGCGCATCGGCAAGGCGTCGAAGCCGGACGATCTGACGGTGCTCGTGTTCCGGCCCGGCCGCAAGCGCTGACCCCGACGCCGACCCTGAAGCTCGAAGTGAGACCGACGACATGAAGCGCCATCTCGATCGACTTGAACGCGACGTCTTCGACGTGCTCGTGATCGGGGGCGGCATCAACGGCGCGGGCATAGCGCGCGACGCGGCGATGCGCGGTCTGTCGGTCGCGCTCCTCGAACGCGACGACTTCGGCGACGGGACGAGCAGCCGTTCGTCGCGCCTCGTCCACGGCGGCTTGCGCTATCTCGAGCACTTTCGTTTCGGGCTCGTGCGAGAGTCGCTGCGCGAGCGAGCGACGCTCTTGAACACCGCGCCGCATCTCGTGCGCCCGCTGCCGTTCTTGATTCCCCTGTATCGCGATGCGGGGCGGGGTCCGTTGCAGCTGCGCGTGGGGTTGTTCTTCTACGATCATCTCGCGCGGCGCGGCGGCTTGCCCGGTCATCGCATGATCGACAGTGAAGAAGTGCTTCGCATGGAGCCGGGGCTGCGGCGCGAGGGACTGCGTGGCGGCGCGATCTACTACGACGCGTGGGTCGACGACCGACGTCTCGTCGTCGCGAACGTGATCGCCGCGTCGCGAGCGGGGGCGTGCGTCGCGAATCATGTCGGCGTCACGAGCGTCGACGTCGCGGGCGATGGCGGTTCGCGCGATGGCGGTTCGCGCGACGGCGGTTCGCGCGACGGCGGTTCGCGCGACGGCGGTTCGCGCGACGGCGGTTCGCGCGACGGCGGTTCGCGCGACGACGCC
>JAUIME010000025.1 GCA_030433195.1 bacterium | reverse complement strand
CTGCTGCGACGATTTCTCGAGCGCGTCGGCTACGACGTCATGCACGTGATGAACATCACGGACGTCGGCCACATGACGGGAGACGACGCCGATTCGGGTGAAGACCGCATGGTCGTCGCGCAGCGTCGGCTGAAGGACTCGAAGAAGTCCGGGAAGCTCACGACCGACGAGATCGCCAATCCCGACGATCCGTTCGAGATCTCGCGTTTCTACGCGCACGCGTACCTCGAAGACGCGCGCCAGCTCGGCATGAAGATCGCGTTCGAGCCCGAAGATCGCATCCTCTGGGCGACCGAGCACATCGCCGAGATGCAGGCGATGATCACGACCTTGCTCGAGCGCGAGCACGCGTACATCGGCGACGACGGCGTCGTGTACTACAGCGTCGAGAGCTTCCCCGCGTATGGCGATCTGAGCGGCAACACGCTCGACAAGCTCCGCGAAGGGGAGGGCGGTCGCGTCCTCGAAGCGGATCAGGCCTGCAAGCGTCACCCGGGCGACTTCCTGCTCTGGAAGCCCGATCAATCGCACATCATGAAGTGGGATTCACCGTGGGGTGTCGGCTATCCGGGATGGCACATCGAGTGCTCGGTCATGGCGCAGAAGCGCTTCGAGCGCGACACGATCGACATCCACACGGGCGGCGAGGATTTGATCTTCCCGCACCACGAATGCGAGATCGCGCAGTCGTGCGGTGCGAGCGGCAAGGACTTCTTCGCGAAGTTCTGGATGCACGCGCGCTTCTTGCTCGTCGAAGGCAAGAAGATGTCGAAGAGCGCCGGCAACTTCTTCACGGTGCGCGACGTTCTGTCGGGCAAGGTGACGGGGCGCCCGGTGCACCCGGCGGTGCTGCGCTACGAGCTCACGAAGTCTCACTACCGCGCCAACATGAACTTCACGGCAAAAGGGCTCGTTGACTCAGCCGCCGCGGTGCGTCGCATGGTCGAGCTCGAACAGTCGCTCGTCGAGGCCACGGGCGGCGAGGCGGCCGCGATCGACAACGACCATCCGATCGTCGCCGCGTTCCTCGCGGCACTGGCCGACGACCTCAACATCAGCGGCGCGCTCGGCGTGCTGCATCCGTTCCTGGGTGATCCGCCGGGCGATCCCGCCGAAGCGCTCGCCGTGCTGCGGGCCATGAACGACGTCTTGAACGTCGCGCCGCTTCGCGGAGCCGACGACACGCCCGTCGGTCAGGATGCCGCGGCCGAGGTCTGCGGAACCGACGACGACCCTGACGCGATCTGCAAGCGGATCGACGAAGCCCGCGCCTCGAAGGACTTCGCGACGGCCGACGAACTGCGCCAACAGCTCGTCGACGCAGGCTACGAGGTCCGCACAGGCCCCGAGGGCACGAGCGTCAAGCAGAAGCTCGCGTAGCGGCTGAGCACCTTGAGACCGACCTCACGCACCGACCCTCGCGTGGCGGGCGCGGTCACGGAAATGCAAGGCCTTCCGCGCCGTCCTGTGCCTGCGAGCCGGGATCGCTTGCGGTAGGGGAATCCGAGTCGGTATCTTGTGCGTAACGCGTTTGGCGTACGTAGAAGAACGCGCGCTCGCGGGCCGCCTCGGCTCGCCCGTGCAACTTTCGACCACCCCGACAGGAGCGTCACCGATGAATGCGCGTCGCACAGGTCATTTCCGCGGATGGGCGTCCCTGCGGGGCGTGCTCGCGGGCGTCGCGTTGCTGGCGATGTTCTTCGGGCCGCTCGCGACGCGGACCGCCCGAGCGCATCCCGTCTCGCTCCTTTGGACGCAGATCCAGGTGCACAAGGACCGGATCGCGGTCGAGCTCATCGTCACCGTCGAGGAGTTCTACTACGTGTACTCGCTCGAGCTCGACGACGAAGGCATGCTCGAGGAATCCGAGATCGACGAGTCGGTGAAGAAGTACGAACAATACCTGCTCGAGCACCTCACGCTGCGCGATCCCGATGGAAACGTGCTCGAAGGTGAGGTCACGAGCGGCGACGTGGCGTCGGCCGAGTTCATGCTGCCGATGGAACGCGAGGTGACGTACACCGTGAACTACCCGCTCGAGATGCCGCTCGCGGGACTGGAGATCGTCCAGACGTTCGGTGGGAAGGACTCGGCGTTCCCGTCCGTGATGACGGTCGAGATCGAGCAGGTCGACTTCACGCTGCCCGAGCCGTTCATGCTCGAGAAGGACGCCGTGGCCGAGATCGAGTTCGACTGGCTCGCGCCGCCGTTGACCGAGATCCTCGCGGATCCGGAAGCGCTCGAGAAGAAGCGTCGCGAGATGCTCGGCATCACGAGCTTCGGTTCGGTGTACACGTTCTTCTACGTGGAAGAGCAAGAGGTGCGCCACGAGATCTTGCTGCCGGTCGCGACGCTCGAAACGTGGCTCCCGATCGAACGCAGGCGAGAGTCGGTGATCAACGTCGAAGAGCAGCGCGCCGCACGCGACGCGATCTTCGAGTTCTTCGCCGAGAAGAATCCCGTGACGATCGACGGGATCGAGGTCGCCCCCAAGCTCGATCGCATCGACTTCTTCGACCTCGAGTTCAAGGACCTCGCCCAGAAACCGCCCGAGCGGCCGGTTCCCGTGTACGCGGCGCGCGTCGGCGTGATCTTGCGCTATCCCGCGAAGGGGATTCCCGACGAGGCGACGATGGAGTGGGAGCTGTTCTCGCGCGACGTCCGCGAGGTGCGCACGGCGCTCATCGCGTGGGATCAGAGCGAACGCGTGGTGCTCGAAGAGAAGGACGGCAAGTCGAAGCTCACGTGGAGCAATCCCGGTCGGCCGCCCATGCCTTCGATCACGTCGATCGAGGCGCCGCCGCCTCCGCCCAAGCTCGCGATTCCCGTCGGCACGGCCGTCGCGCTCGCGCTCGTTCCGCTCGCGGGGATCGCGCTTGCGCTTCGCAGAGCGCGGATGCGCACGCAGGTCAGCGTGGCCGCGGCGTTGCTCGCCACCGCCGCCGTGCTCATCGTGGGCCCCACGTTCGAGATCGACGACCCGCGCGCCGAGCCGCCCGCGCCGCCCGCCGAGCAGGATGCGCAGCGTATCCTCGCGTCGCTGCACGAGAATGTTTACCGAGCGTTCGACTATCGCAACGAGAGCGAGATCTACGATTCGCTCGAACGCAGCGTGGCGGGCGATCTTCTCGCCGAGCTCTACCTCTCGATTCGCAAGGGACTGCTCATGCAGGAGCAGGGCGGTGCGGTGTCGCGCGTCGAGACCGTCGAGATCGAGGCGTCGTCCGATCGACCCGTCGAGGAGCTGCGCGCTCCCGGCAACGGCACCGACGATGCCGTCGATCCACGAGCTTTCGCGCGATCGTGCCAATGGACCGTCTCGGGAACCGTCGAACACTGGGGTCACATTCACGCGCGGACGAATCGCTACACGGCCGAGTTCCTCGTCGAGCCGCGCGATGGTGCGTGGAAGATCACGGGCCTCGAAGTCGGCGATCAGGAGAAGGTGAAGTTCGAGACCTCGATTCGCAAGGTCCTGTGAGGCGAGGCGCGCGATCGTGACCGTTCAAGGATCCCAAGCAAACGCGGAATCGGACGTTCCCCACGCGGGCGCGCCGATCGACGTGCGCGACCTCGAGTTCCGCTTCGGACGCGACGGCTTTACCCTGCAGCGCGACGAACTCGCGATCGCGTCGGGTGAGCGCGTGGCGTTCGTCGGTCCGAGCGGCTGCGGCAAGACGACGCTGTTGCACGTGCTCGCAGGGATCCTCGTCCCCGAACGCGGTACGGTGCGCGTCGGCGAAACGGTCGTGAGCAGCGCGGACGATCGCGCGCGGCGTCGCTTCCGGATCCGCGAGATCGGTCTCGTGTTCCAGAACTTCGAGCTCTTGGATTACCTTCGCGTTCTCGACAACGTGCTGCTGCCGTATCGGCTGCATCCGGCGCTCCGGCTCGACGCGTCGGTGCGCGAGCGTGCGCGCGAGCTCGCGGGATCGGTCGGGCTCGGCGACAAACTCGGCCGCCGCATCGATGCGTTGTCGCAGGGCGAGCGGCAGCGCGTCGCGATCTGTCGCGCGCTCGTCACGCGACCGTCGGTCGTGCTCGCGGACGAACCCACCGGCAACCTCGACCCCGCGACGACGGCGCGGATTGTCGACGTCTTGTTCGAGCGCGTTGCGGCGAGCGGCGCGACGTTGGTCGTCGTCACGCACGACCACGGCTTGCTCGATCGCTTCGACCGTGTCGTGGACCTGGCGTCGTGAGGGGGCCCGCGCGATGAGACATTGGCTGGTGCTCGCGTGGCGCTACATGATCTTCCACCGCTCGAAGTCGATCCTGCTCATTGCGGCGATCACGCTGACGCTCTTCTTGCCGATCACCGTGTACCGTGTGGTCCGCGACTACGAGCGCTCGCTCATGGCGCGTGCGGTCGCGACGCCGCTTCTCGTCGGCGCGAAGGGAAGCCGCTTCGACCTCGCGCTGCACGCGCTGTACTTCCGCGGCCGCGTGCCCGATACGCTGACGATGGCCGATTCGGACGCCATCACCGCATCGGGGCTCGCGGTGCCCACGCCGCTTCACGTGCGCTTCTCGGCGGAGGGGTTTCCGATCGTCGGGACCACGCTCGAGTACTTCGAGAAGCGCCGCCTCGAAGTTCGCGCAGGGTCGCGTCCGCTGCGTCTGGGGGATTGCGTCGTCGGTAGCCGTGTCGCCTCGTCGCTCGGGCTCGGCCCCGGCGATCGACTGCGATCCGATCCCGAGAACGTGTTCGATCTCGCGGGGCAGTATCCGCTCGACATGCGCGTGACGGGCGTCCTCGCTACGACGGATTCGCCCGACGACACCGCGGTGTTCGTCGACTGCAAGACCGCCTGGATTCTCGAGGGACTGGGACACGGGCACCAGGATCTCGAGTCCGCGGACGATTCGGTTGTCCTCGGGCGAACGGAGGAGGGCGTCGTCGCCAACGCCGCGCTCGCGCAGTACACGATCGTGACCGACGAGAACGTCGACAGCTTCCACTTCCACGGTGAACCGGGCGACTTTCCGATCACCGCGATCGTGGCGTGGCCGCACGACGCGAAATCGGAAACGCTGCTACGCGGGCGATATCTCGAGGGAGAAGCCGTGACGCAGGCGCTCGTGCCCGTTGCGGTCGTCGAGGAGCTGTTCGGCCTCGTGTTTCGGATCAAGAAGTTCTTCGACGCGCAGGCCGGCTTCGTCGCCCTGTCGACGATCTTCTTCCTGATCCTCGTGATCCTGCTGTCGCTGCGGCTGCGTCTCGACGAACGCCGTACGATGCACAAGATCGGATGCAGCCGCGTGACGGTCTTTTGGCTGCACGCGTTCGAACTCGGGATCGTCTTCGCGATCTCGATCGCGCTCGCCGTTTCGGCGGCGCTCGCCGCCACGTCGCAGGCGCCGCGCCTGCTCGCTTGGCTCATGACCCGCGACCCCAGTTGACTCGGCTTCGCGCCGACGAACCGACGAAGGAGTAGACGAATGAACACGCTGACGACAACCCGAGAGGATGCCCTGGCCGCGACGCGATGCGCGCGCTTCGTGCGAGCCCACGCTGCCCGAACCTGCCGCGCCCTCGTTTGGGCGTGCCTCGTCGCGGCGACCGTCGCGGGCTGTTCGTCCGAAGAGGCGACGAACGGCGCCGGCACGCCGTCGACGTCGTCGTCTTCGGAATCGGGTGAACGCAAGCGCGTCGTCGCCGTCAACTACCCGCTCGCGTACTTCGCCGAGCGCATCGCAGGCGATGCCGTCGAGGTCGACTTCCCGGCTCCTCCCGACGTCGATCCCGCGTACTGGCGTCCGAGCGACGACGAACTCGCGTCGATCCAGTCGGCCGACCTGATCCTGCGTAACGGTGCCGGCTATGCGAAGTGGGCTAAAGCAGCGTCGCTCCCGAAATCGCGCGTCGTCGATACGAGCGCTTCGTTCGCCGATCGCTACATCGAGATCGACGGCCCGACGCACTCGCACGGTCCGGGCGGTGAGCACTCGCACAAGGGCACCGACTTCAACACCTGGGTCGATCCGACCTACGCGCGCGCCCAGGCGCAAGCCGTCCTCGACGGATTGCTGCGGCTCGCCCCGGACGCGCAGAGCGCGATGCGCAAGAACTACGAAGCGCTCGCCGACGACCTGCGCGCGCTCGACCGAGCGTTCGACGAACTTGCCGAGCGCATGAAGGGAACGCCGCTCGTCGCCTCGCATCCCGTCTACAACTACATCGCCGATCGCTACGAGTGGAATCTCGAGAGCGTCCATTGGGAGCCGCAGGAGATGCCGAGCGAGGCGCAGTTCGAGAAACTCACCCAGCTCCTCGCCCGTCATCCGGCGAAGATCATGATCTGGGAAGCCCATCCCGATCGGGAGATTGCCGAGAAGCTCGCCGCTGACTACGCGATGGGCGAAGCCGTCTTCTTCCCGCTCGGCAACCGACCCGAAGAGGGCGACTACGTCTCGGTCATGCGCGACAACCTCGGGCGACTCGAGGCGGCGCTGGCGGAGTAGGACGGCATCACCGAGGCAGGTCGGGCGGCACGTTGGGCTCGCGATCGGGCAGTGCGAGCTCGATCGACGGTGAGCGTGTCGGGGGCTCGCGGTCCGCGCTTCGCGTGAAGCGCGGACCGTCGTCGTTCCGTAGCCGCTATTGCGACCCGGAACCCGACTCGGCGTTGCCGCCACGTCCGCGGCCGCTTCGCTCGTTCGCGCCGCCGCTTTCGTCCGTGTCGCTGTCGTCGTCGCTCGCGGCCTTCTCGGCGGCGCGTTGTGCGTCGCGCATCGGGTTGCCGCGGCCACCGCGGCCGAAGCGCCCCGAGGACGCGTCGAGGCGGATGCGATTCTCCTCGATGCGTGGCGGGAAGACGTTGTTGCTGCGGTCGACGTCGGCGAGCTCGCGGTTCGGATCCAGGTCGAACGAGACGATGGGTTTCTCGGTGATGAGCAGCTTGGAGACGCTCTTCGCGTTGCGTCGCCAGATCTCGGCCGGGACGCGGAGTTCGTCTTGCGTGCCGTCGTCGTACGTGACGCCGAGGACGATCGGCATCACGAGTCCGCCTTCGTTCTTGAACTCGACCGACGTGAAGTGGAGCGAGGTCTCGAGGAGTTCCTTCTGCCAATCTTCGAGCGACGCGACGAGCTTCTCGTAGTCGGTGCGTTCCTTGTCGGTCACGTCGAGCTCGTCATACTCGTTGTAGAAGTCGAGGAGCTGCGGGTACCGGTCGGTTCGCTTCACGCTCTCGCGGTTGCGGGCCTGTCCGAGGGTTTCGGGCTCGGCGTCGCGCTCGGCTCGCCGGCGACCCTTCTCGACTTCGGGATTCCGCGAGTCGATCGTGTAGGTACGGATCTCGCCGAGCGCGAGGTCGACGTTCTCGGTCGTGTAGAACCAGCCGCGCCAGAACCAGTCGAGATCGATCCCCGAGGCGTCTTCGAGCGTGCGGAAGAAGTCGGCGGGCTGCGGGCGCTTGAACATCCAGCGCTGCGAGTACTCGCGGAAGGCGAAGTCGAAGAGCTCGCGGCCGAGCACGGTCTCACGCAGAATGTTGAGCGCCGTCGCGGGCTTCGCATAGGCGTTGCTACCGAACTGCAGGAGCGATTCGGAGTTGGTCATGATCGGCATCTGTCGTGAGCTGCTCATGTAGCCCGTGATGTACTTCGGCTCTCCGCGGCGCGACGGGTAGTTCTCTTCCCAGGACGACTCGGCGAGGTACTGCACGAACGTGTTGATGCCCTCGTCCATCCACGTCCATTGCCGTTCGTCCGAGTTGACGATCATCGGGAACCAGTTGTGCCCGACCTCGTGGATGATGACCGAGATCAGCCCGTACTTCGTGCGTGACGAATACGTGCCGTCCTTCTCGGGGCGCGGCCCGTTGAAGCAGATCATCGGATATTCCATGCCGCCGACCGGGCCGTTCACCGACTGTGCGACCGGGTACGGGTACGGAAACGCGAAGTGCGAGTACACTTCGAGCGTATGCAGAATCGCGTGCGTCGAGTACTTGCTCCACAGCGGCTCGCCTTCGTTCGGGTAGAACGACATCGCGAGCACGGGACGGCCTTCGATCTCGGTGCCGAGTGCGTCCCAGATGAACTTGCGCGAGGAAGCCCACGCGAAGTCGCGGACGTTCTTCGCGGAGAAGATCCAGGTCTTCGTGCCTTCGGCGCCTTCCTTCTCGTTCGCTTTCGCCTCGTCGGGCGTTACGACGAACACGGGTTCCTCTGCCGTGCGTGCCGACGCGAGTCGCTCGCGCTGCTCGGCCGTGAGCACGTTGTCGGGATTCTGGAGCTCGCCCGTCGCCGAGACGACGTGGTCGTCGGGAACCGTGATGCGCACCAAGTAGTCTCCGAACTCGAGCGAGAATTCGCCGCTGCCGAGGAACTGCTTGTTGTGCCATCCGTTCACGTCTTCGTAGGGCGCCATGCGCGGAAACCAATGTGCGATTTCGTAGATCGTGTTGCCGTCTTCTTCGAACGTCTCGTAGCCCGTACGGCCGCGCACGACGCTCGTGTCGTTGATCGGGTAGTGCCAGTCGATCGAGAACGTGGTCGACTCGCCGGAGCGCAGCTCGCGCGGCAGGTCGATGCGCATCATCGTCTTCACGATGGTGTGTTCGAGGTCGGCGCCGGTCGCGTCGCGCACGGCTTCGATCGTCACGCCACCGGGGACGTTCGGACGTTCGATCGTCGCGCGCAGCCGGCGGAACGATGTATCGGAGAGACCCGAACTCGGCCGCGTGACCTGAGAGTCACTGTCGCCGCGGAAGATGTTCTGATCGAGCTGAACCCAGAGGTAGCGCAGCGTGTCGGGCGAGTGGTTGAAGTACGTGATCGTCTGCTCGCCGGTGAGCGTGTGCGCCTCTTCGTCGAGCGTCACGGCGATCACGTAGTCGGCCTTCTGTTGCCAGTACCCGTGACCGGGCGCGCCGGACGCGGTGCGCGTGGCGTTCGGCGTCGGCAGGAGCTCCTCGAGCTGCCGGAACTTGTCGAGGGGGAGCGTATCGGTCGCTGCGGAGGGTTGGGCCCGAGCCGATTCGATCGCGCCCGCGGAAAGGGCGACGAGGGCGAAGATCAGCGTGCAGGCGGTGCGGCGCGAGGCGGTGAACCGGGGCGCGGCGGCGTTCGTGCGGTCGGACATGCGGCGGCTCCTCGAGGCGGCCGACGCCGCTCCGTGTCGGCGGCGTCGAGCGAAGTCGTTTCGTTTCGGGCGTTTGTGCCCGCCTGGGCCGGTCCGTACCGCTTCCCTTCTCGGGACCCGGACCGATTCGAATCATACGGATCTCTATCGGCCCCGATCCGCCAAAACCTCAGATCGCATCGCCTTGCGCCAAGGTGCGTCGGCGGCAGTTGATCGCGACGAGCATTCGCGAGATGATCGGGGCATGACCGCACCCGCACGATGCGTGCTTCACGTCGACATGGACGCGTTCTTCGCGTCGATCGAGCAGCTCGATCGGCCGGAGCTGCGTGGCAAGCCCGTGCTCGTCGGTCACGCGGGACCGCGCGGGGTCGTTGCGGCCGCGTCGTACGAGGCGCGAAAGTTCGGCTGCCACTCCGCGCAGCCCATGGCGGTTGCGCTGCGCATGTGCCCGCGGGCGGTCGTCGTGCCGGGCCGTGGACGTCGCTACCAAGAAGTCTCGCAGCGCGTGTTCTCGATCTTCCGCGACTTCAGTCCGCTCGTCGAACCGATCAGCCTCGACGAAGCGTTCCTCGATCTCACGGGAACGCGCGAGCTGTTCGGCGACCCGGTCGAGGCGGCGGAAGCGATCCGGCGTCGGATCCGTGAGGAGACCGGACTCACGGCGTCGGTCGGTGTAGCCCCGAACAAGTTCCTCGCGAAGCTCGGATCCGACGAGAACAAACCCGACGGCATCACGGTGGTCACCGACCACGAGATCGAGAACTGGTTGCCGACGCTGTCGATCCGCAAGATGTGGGGTGTCGGCAAGGCGACCGAAGCGAAGCTCACGAGCGCGGGCGTGCGCACGATCGGCGACCTCGCGCGCCTGGGCGAGACCGGACTGGCACCGATTCTCGGGCGCGAGGCAGGGCGGTTCGCGCGGCTCGCGCGCGGCCTCGACGATCGCGCGGTGACGCCGCGCCGCGAACCGAAGAGTGTCGGCCACGAGCGCACCTTCGAAGTCGACTTGCCGACGCCCGAAGACGTCCGTCGCATCTTGCTCGGCCTCGTGGAGAAAACCGCGCGCCGGTTGAGGGCCGCCGGCATGCGCTCGCGCGGTCTCACGCTCAAGATCCGTTTCGGGAACTACGAGACGATCACGCGATCGCGGACCTTTCGCGACGCGACGGATGCCACCGACGAGCTATGGCGCGAGGCGAAGGCGGGCTTCGACGCTTGGGCGGACGCGTCGTTCCGGCCCGTGCGCTTGATCGGGGTCTCGGCCGGGCACCTCGAGCGCGCGGACGCCCAGCTCGGGCTCTTCCCGGACGCGCGCCGCGAGCGCTCGTCGGCGGTCGACCGCGCCACCGACGCGATCGTCGCCAAATTCGGATCGGGAGCCATCCGCCGCGGCTCCTGAGCGGCCGCTTCGGGCGGCGCGAAGGGCGCTGATCGGTGGAATTCGGCTTCGGCCGACCGAGGTCTGGGGCGATCCCCGAGAATTGACGCTCAGGCCCGCGTGCTCGCGTCCGATAATGACGTCCCTCCGATTTCACCTCGATTTACGCGTCCCGCAACAGTACCCGCGTCCCGCACGAGACTTCCGTCTCGCGTCACCCCTGGGGAGTGATTCATGTTCAGCGACGAGAAGCTGCGCATTCTCTTCGTCGGCGAGGAGAAGGCCGACGGACTCAACCTCTACGCCCGAGCCATGGAAGATCGCTGGGAGATCGATTTCCGCGACGATCCCGGCCGCGCGATCGAGTCGATGCAGGCCAACCCGTACGACGTCGTGGTCGCCGACCTGGCGATGCGCACGGGAGCCGATGCGGTGTTGCTAGAAGTCGTCAAGACCGAGTTTCCGCAGTCGGTCCGTATCGCGCTTGCCGACGACGCGAGCGTGAACTCGTTCGTCGATCTCGTGGGATTCGCGCACCAGCAGCTCGTCAAGCCGTTCGATCTCGACGCCCTGAAGTTCGTGATCCAACGAGCGACCGTGCTGCACCGCATGGTGCAGGATCCGGCGTTGCGCTACGTGCTGGCCGACGTCAAGTCGCTGCCGTCACTCCCCGCGCTCTACCTGCAGATCGTCGATGAGCTGCAATCCGACGATCCGAGCATCGGCAAGGTCGGTGAGATCGTCGCGAGCGACATCGGCATGACCGCGAAGGTGCTGCAGATCGCGAACTCCGTCGTGGTGGGGGCGCGCGTCAAGATCTCCGACCCGGTGCAGGCCACCGTACGGCTCGGCTCCGAAATGGTGAAGTCGCTCGTGCTCGTCTCGAAAGTCTTCGACCAGTTCGACGAGTCGGCGACCGAAGGCGTGAACCTCAACGACGTGCTCGACCACAGCATGCGCGTGGCGACGTACGCGCAGAAGATCGCGCGCACGGCGGGCCTCGAACGCGACGACGTGGACGCCGCCTTCACGGCAGGCTTGCTGCACGACGTCGGCAAGATGATCCTCGCCGCGAATCTCCCCGACAGCTATCGCATGGCGTGCGACATCGTCAAGCAGCGCGGCATCCCCGGTTGGCTCGCCGAGAAGGAGATCTTCGGTGCGACGCACGCCGAGGTCGGCGCCTACCTCACCGGTCTATGGGGGCTTCCCGATTCGGTCTTCACGGCGATGCTCGATCATCACACGCCACGGCAGACGGAGCAGGAAGGCTTCTGTTCGTTGTGGGCCTTGCACTGCGCCAACGCCTTCGATCACGGCTACGTCCCCGGCGAGGCGCGCGAAGACGAAGACACCCCACTCCTCGACGCGCAGTGTCTCGACATCATGGGGTTCGGCGAAGATCGCCTCGCGAGTTGGCACCAGGCGTGCTTCCCGGAGATCTAGTCGCGCCTCGTTAGCAGCCCGTTGAAAAACTCACCACAGCCGGAATGGCGAGCTTCCTCCGCCTCTCGCCGCGACCGAAAGCTCGACGTATTCACCGATACGACTTCGTTTCGGCCGCGACGACTGGCGGGAAATCTCACGATTCCAGCTCGCGCCCGTTTTTCAACGGGCTGCTAGGCGCTCGTCGTCACCGTTCGTGTCACGTCGATCTCGGTCGGCCGCGGTTCGAGTCACGAGGCCGCACGGGAGTCGCCGACGGCGCGCTTCATCAACAGCTTCCCCGCGATGCGGGCCGTCGTCCGCTTGACGGCTCCGGGGCGCGCGCGCTCGTGTATCGGCTCGAACACCGCGCGCGTCGGGTCGGGGAGGAACGGCGCGAGGCTCTCCCAATCCGAAGCCACGCCGATCATCTCTCCGATCACGAGGATGTTGCGTGCGTGGCGCTCGAGCTGCGGTGTAGCGCCCGCATGCACGGATTCGACGCGGCGCGCGAACGCGACGAGGGCGTCGCGTCGATCGCAGAACGGGACGCCCATGCAGCGAAACGTCCGCGACATGTACTGCAGGTGGAGCTGCCGCTCGCGATCGCTTGTCGCCGCGCCGACCTGTCGTTCGACGTTCTCGAGCAGGCTGAACCCGAAGTAGGCCATCATCCACGTCGGGATTCCGACGGCGCCGTGTCGCGCGAAGATCGAGCGCAGCGTCGCGCGCACCTCCGCGTTCGCGATGCCACCTGACGGGCTCGATCCGCTGTCCGTGACTTCGCGGATGAACAGGTCGGTTTCGTAGAACGATCGGGCCATGGTCCGGAAGGATCGAAATCGGCGTGCGACGGCGCGATCGTGCAGGACGATGAAGTCGGCGAGCAAGAAGAAGTTCAGATACGCCGTGACACCGGGGCGGTAACCGCACGCGAACCAGTAGCGACGCACGACGTCGAGCTCGGCGTCGGCTTCGTCGCCGAGGAGGTCGTCGGTGAACGTTTCGTAGGGCGGATCGAAGGTGGCGAAACGTTCCTCGATCTCGGAGTCGATCGCACGCATGCGCTCAAAGTAGTCGGATCCGGGGGCGCGCGCAACGGGGCAGGTTCGCCAGCTTGTCGTTTGGCCCGCGCGGGAGCCCGTGATAGCGTGCCCGCCATGGACGAAATGCCCGCATCGAGGAGCGACGCCGAGGACGTGACCTGGCGTGACGGCGTCCCGACGTCGTCGCGATTCGAGGATATGTACTTCAGCGTCGAGGGAGGCCTCGCGGAGACGCGGCACGTCTTTCTCGCGGGCTCGCGGATTCCGGAGCGATGGCGCGAGACGACGCCGGGCGCGCGACGTCCCTTCACGATCGGCGAGCTCGGTTTCGGGACCGGGCTCAACTTCCTCGCGACGGCGCTCGAGTGGGAGCGTCTGGAACCGGCGTCCGACGCGATGCGTTTGCACTACGTCGCGTTCGAGCGCTATCCGCTCGGGGGTGATGCGGTGCGCAGGATCGCCGCGACGTGGCCCGAACTCTCGCCGGTCGGTGACGAGCTCGCGCGACGGTTGCCGACGGTGCGTCGAGGCGTGCATCGGATCGATTTCGCGTCGCGCCGAATCGCGTTGACACTCGTCTTCGGCGACGTGCGCGAACGACTCGAGCAGATCGCGTTGCGCGCCGATGCGTGGTTTCTCGACGGGTTCGCTCCCTCGCGCAATCCCGAGATGTGGACGGAAGGCGTTCTCGCGAAGGTCGCGGCGGCGGCGGCCGAAGGGGCGACGGTCGCGACGTACACGGTCGCGGGTTTCGTACGCCGCGGCCTCGAAGCCGCGGGGTTCGATCTCGAACGCCGGCCGGGCTACGGGCGCAAGCGCGAGGCGCTCGCGGGCCGGCTTCGGGCAGGCGCGTCGGAATCGCGCGTCGACGAGGTCGAAGCGTCCGCGCCATGGTTCGTACGTCCGGCGCTCGCGCGGTCGTCCGACGCAAGAGATGGCGAACGAATCGTCGTGGTCGGTGCCGGGATCGCGGGGTGCGCCGCGGCCGAACGCTTGGCGCGACGCGGATTCGACGTGACGGTCGTCGATCGCGATCGTGCACCGGCCGGCGGTGCATCGGGGAATCCTCACGCCGTCGTGATGCCCGTGCTGACCCACGACGACAGCGCCTTGGCTCGCTTCACGGCCGAGGGGTTCGCGCTCGTGCATCGATGGGTCGAAGATGTTGCGGGTGGCGCGGGGATCGAGCGGTGCGGCGTCGTGCAGTTGCCGCGCAACGATCGGTGGCGCGAGCGACTTCGCAGCGGTCTCGACCTCTCCGAAGCGACGCCCGAATTCGCCGCGTGGCTCGATCGCGACGCGCTCGCCGAGCGATGCGGCAGTCCCGTCGCGTCCGACGGCGTGTGGTTTCCGGGCGGCGCGATCGTCGATCCGCGACGACTGTGCGAAGCCGCGCTCGATGCGTCGACGCGTATCCGAAAGCGGCTCGGTGAGCGCGTCGCGGCGCTTCGGCACGAAGCCGGAGTTTGGACGGTGCTCGATTCCGAGGGGGGTACGATTGCCGAGGCCCCGGCGATCGTCTGGGCGGCGGGCTTCGAGCTCGACGCGTTGCCCGAGCGACTCGCTTCGGCGTTTCCCGTGCGGGCGGCGCGCGGACAGATCGCGCTCGTTCCCGCGACGACGGCGTCGCGAGCATTGCGTAGCGTCGTGTGCCGCGACGGCTACGTGTTGCCGGAGCGCGACGGGATGCACCTCGTCGGCGCGACGTACGATCGTGATGACCTGTCGCTCATGCTGCGCCCCGACGAGCACACGGATCTCGTCATGCGCGCGAAGGGCTGGCTCACGGTGCTCGACGACGTCGCCGACGGTACGCCGCGAGGCCGCGCGTCGATCCGCGCCGAATCGCCCGACAAGCTGCCGCTCGTGGGGCCGGCCCCCGACGTCGATTTCTACGCGTCCGAGTACGGCGGCTTGCACCATGGTCGGCCGTACGAGTCGTATCCGCCGGGACGAGTCGTCCCAGGGCTGTGGATGTCGATCGGACACGGTTCGCGCGGGTTCGTCACGGCCGTGCTCGCCGCGGAGCTCCTCGCGTCGGAGATCGCGGGCGAGCCGCTGCCCGTCGACCGCTACGTGCTCGATGCGCTGCATCCGGCGCGGTTCCTGATCCGCGACTACCGCCGTGCTCCCGACGCACGCCGGCTTCCGAGTCGACCGTAGGCCGCGAAGGAACGCGCCCGAAGGCGCGCCCTCCGCGGGTGGAGCTTGCAGGTCGTCGAGATACCGCGCGGGATCAGCGTCGAGCGCTCGCCGTGTTCTGCATTGCGGCGTCGTCAGCACTCATCGCGTGCATCGCATCCGTGACGCGGTGCAGCAGGCCGCGCGTTTCGTCGAGGAGCGCGCTCTGCATCATGAACGTCATCTGCGCCTCGGCCGGAAGGTCCGCGAGGGCCGGCGTCGTGGCCGCCCACTCGTGCATCTCGGCGTCGAGTGCCTGGAGCGCGTCGAATCCCTCCGTGAGTGCGAGTACGCTCGCGGGGACGAGTTCGGTGACCTTAGTCTTCTCTCCGACGGACGCGAGCGACGTGAAGATCGCTCGGCGATCGGCGTCCGCGAGGCCCGCGGCTTCGCGACGCGCGACGGTCCAGTCGGCTTTGAGCTCACCGATCTTCGAGGCGACGCGGATGGGGCACGCGGCCTCACCCGTCACGCACGACGTGGAGTCGTCGGCGCCCGACGCATCGTCGGCCGCGATCGACGTCGGGACGGCCTCCGCATCGGCGCAGCACCCGTTGCAGGCCGTGGCCGTGTAGGTCGCGAGCTGGCGCAGGCCCTCGAGCGCGCGGGCGCGCTGTTCGAGGAGGGCCTTGCCCTTGCGGTACGCCGCCGGATCGCTGGCCGCGAGGGATCCGTTTCGCATGGGGCAGTCGTCCGTGCACATCGATTCCGACAGGGCAATCGTAGTCGCGAGCGAGGTCTGCACAACGGTCATCGTCGTGCCGAGCCGCGAACCGACCGGACACTGCGCCTTGGTGGCCGTGAGGGTCGTGGCGATCGCGGCGCGATCCGCTTCGGGCATCGCTTCGACCGACGCCGTCTCGGTCTTCCAGTCGTCCAGAAGTGCCGTCACCTTGGCGGCGACGGGGCAGGTCTCGGTACAGGTCTCGCCGGCGAAAGCCCATGCGCCGAGCGACGACAGCAGGACGATGGCGAGGCCGACGCCATGGATCTTCGTGAGGTTCTTCATCGGGTCATCCTCCTCGGGATCGAATCGATTCTCGTGGTTCGTAGGTCGTGAGCCGGGACCGATCACGCCGCCGTTCGGCGCGGAACCTCGGTCGCCGGTCACCAGGGTGCCGCCGTCCTCCTTTCAGACCGACCAGTTGGTATGTAATGAGGAAAAAAAATGGATCAGCGCCCGTACAGCGAGCGCAGGTGCGATTTGAGGTAGCCGACGTTCGCGAGCATCATCTCGCGATCGCCGTGTGTCTTGTAGAGCAGCATGGAGCCCTGAATCGTCGCCAAGAGGTAGGCGGAGAGCCCCTCCGGGTCGAAATCGGCGGCAGGGGCGTGGAGGCGCTTGGCCTCGACGAGGTCGTGCTTCATGCTCTCGATGAAGCGCGAGAAACCGAAGCGGCAGGCATCCCGTAAGTCCGGGTGGGTCAACCAGATCTCCTGCGCAAGGGTGCCGACGAGGCAACCTCGGATCTCGCCGGTACGAAACGCTTCGTCGGCGAAGTCGAGGGCCCGATAGACCCTCTCGAGCGGGTCGTCGACACCGGCTTGGGCCTGCTGGAAGCCCGCGGCCTGATTCGCGGCGAACCGCTCGATCAGTACCTTCCCCAAGTCCTCTTTGCTCTTGAAGTAATGGAAGAAGCTGCCCTTCGTGACCCCGGCCGCGGCGCAGATCTCGTCGACCGTTGCGGCCACGTAGCCCTTGGCTCGCATGATCTCGTCGCCGGCTTCGAGCAGCTTGTCGCGGGTCGGGGATTCCGTGGCTTTGGTGCGTGGCATCCGGTTGGCTCTCAGGGGGGACTCGGACGCGGCTCGATTCGAGACGCGCCGATTTCCGTACATACCAGTCGGTATGACAATACCGCCGCGGCGAGCGATGTCAACCCGCTTCTCGATTGCGCCGGTCCTGCGGGCGCGTTCAGATGAGGGACTTCGACTGGCCGCCGTCGACGTTGAGGCAGGCGCCGGTGACGAGGCTGGCGCGCGGTGAGGCGAGGAACGCCACGACGTTGGCGATCTCTTCGACGGTGCCGAAGCGCCCGAGCGGGAGGTTCTGCTTCGTGAACTCCGCCATGCCGTCGGGGTCGGCGATGCAACGCTTGTCCCAGCTGCCGCCCGGGAAG
>JAUIME010000707.1 GCA_030433195.1 bacterium | reverse complement strand
CACCTCCGCTGCGACGACCTGCCACTGGACCGACACGGTCAACGAGACCGAGCACCGGATCCAGATCATCGACACGCCCGGGCACGTCGACTTCACCGTGGAGGTGGAGCGCTCGCTGCGCGTGCTCGACGGCGCGGTCGGCGTCTTTTGCGGTGTCGGCGGAGTCCAGCCGCAATCCGAAACGGTTTGGTTCCAGGCCGATCGCTACAAGGTTCCGCGCATCGCGTTCGTGAACAAGCTCGATCGCAAAGGCGCCGACTACCAGCGCGTGGTCGACATGATCCGATCGCGGTTCCCGCAGACTCACCCGATCGCTGTTCAGCTGCCCGTCGGAAAGGAAGAGGAGTTCCGCGGCAGCATCGACCTCATCGAGATGAAGTACTGGGAGTACGAGGACGACGGGGCGGAGTTGAAGGTTCACGTCGGCGCCGTTCCCGACGAGTTCAAGGAAGAGGCCGAAGTCTACCGCAAGGTGCTCGAGGAGCAGCTCGCCGAGTACGTCGACTCGATCGCCGAGAAGTATCTCGAAGGCGAAGCGATCACACCGGACGAGATTCGTGCCGCGCTCCGCGAAGGCGTGCTTTCGAAGGGCGTCGTTCCCGTTCTCTGCGGCACGTCGCTCAAGAACAAGGGAGTGCATCAGCTGCTCGACGCGATCGTCGACTTTCTCCCGTCGCCTCTCGATGTGCCTCCCGCCGTCGGCATGAACTTGCACACGGGGAAGGAAGAGACGCGGGGGCCGAACGAGGACGATCCGTTTTGCGCGCTGGCGTTCAAGGTCGCGTCGGATCCGCATGGCGACCTCACCTACATCCGGGTCTACTCCGGTACCGCGAAGGAAGGCGATCAGGTCTACAACCCCGGGCGCAAGAAGCCCGAGCGTCTGAACCGCATCTTCCAGATGCATGCGGCCGATCGCATCCAGCTCGACAAGATCGGGCCGGGAACCATCTGCAGCATCATCGGACTGCGCGAGACGAGCACCGGCGACACGCTCTGCGACCGAAGCCATCAGCTCGTGCTCGAGAAGCCGCGCTTCGCCGAGACGGTGATCTCGCAGGCGATCGAGCCCAAGACCGCTTCCGATCGCGACAAGCTCATCGCGGCGCTCCAGAAGCTCTCCAAGGAGGATCCGACCTTCAAGTTCCAGGTGGAGGAGGATACGGATCAGATTCTCGTGGCGGGGATGGGCGAGTTGCACCTCGAGGTTCAGTGCCGCCGGCTCGAGCGCGAGTTTCGAGTCTCGGCGAACATCGGCAAGCCGCGCGTCGCGTACCGTCAGTCGGTCGAGAAGGCGGCGAAGGGCGACGTTCAGTTCTCGCGACAGATCGCCGGGAAGATGCACGCCGGGCACGTCAAGCTCGAGCTCGTGCCCAACGAAGCCGAGGAGTCCGTTTCGGTCGAGAGTCGCCTTTCGACCGACGACGTTCCCCGCGAGTTCCATCCTGCGATTCTCGAAGGGGTGAAGAACGCGGCCGAGAGTGGCGGTTCGCTCGGGTATCCGCTGATCCGCCTGAAGGTGGTCGTTACGGGCGGGTCGTTCATCCAGAACGAGTCGACCGAGATCGGCTACACGACCGCGGCGGCCCAGGCCTTCGACGAGGCGCTCGAGGCGGCGGGAACGATGCTCCTCGAGCCGATCATGCGGATGACCCTCTCGCTACCGACCGACTATCTCGGCGGCGTGATTGCCGACCTCAATACGCGACGCGCGAGAATCCTCGAGACGCATTCGGAGTCGGAGCCGGCGGTCGTCGTGGCGACGGTCCCGCTCGGCGAGATCTTCGGATACACGACCGCGCTACGGTCACTGACTCAAGGAAGATGTCAATCGCCGGGCCTCGAGCCGTGCGACTTCGCGCCGGTCCCTGCGGCCATGGCCGAGCGGATCTTCGAGATCGGAGGCTGACAAACCATGGACTGGCAACGGCTTCCGGTTCCCGGCGAAGATGCGGCTCGCGATGGCGGGATCGCTCGTTCCCGAATCGACGGGGCGGCGCCTCGTGGTTCGAGACGCGGCATCATAAAACGGCCGAAAATCGCATTGACGCCCCATAGGGCCTTTGATAGTTTTCGGGTTTTTGCCTCCGGCGTAAGAACTCGCGGCAAGACCCATTCGGAAGCGGGCGGAAGCCCCCGCCCGCGCATGGGTTGCGTCGATCGAACACTCGCCGTGGCGCGGACCGAAAGCAGCATGAAGTTCACAGCTTTGGAGTTGAGGGCGGTATGATCCACGAACGCATCCGGATTCGGATGGAGGCTTACGACCACGAGGCGCTGGATCAGTCCGCAGCCGACATCGTCGAGACGGCCAAGCGAACGGGGGCGAAGGTCTCCGGACCTATCCCGCTGCCGACTCGAATCGAGCGGTACACCGTGCTCCGGTCCCCGCACATCGACAAGAAATCGCGCGAGCAGTTCGAAATTCGGACGCACAAGCGAATCGTGTACATCACCGAACCGACCGCCAAGACCGTCGACGCGTTGAGCAAGCTCAACATGCCGGCCGGGGTCGACATTCGGATCAAGGCCTAGCGCGTTTCGCGCTCGGTCGAGTGGCGGTTGCCGATTCTCGACGTCGCCGGGTTCTGCTCGGGAGGTGTCGGGTGAGCGAGCGAATCGATTCCGTATCGTTTCGCTCCGTTTTCATGTCGGAACGGCCATCGGTTGCGTCGCCCGGTAGAAGAACGACGGGTGCAGTGCGTCGCGGCGCGTCCTTGCGGGCGTGTTCGCGGTCGAGAGAGAAGGGTCGACGCCTTGCGGCGTTGCCGGCTCGAATGGGCCGGAATCGGAGTGGATGATGAGTCAAGTCGCGTACTTGCGCTGGGGTGAGTCGAAGCCGGCCACCAAGGAAGTCGACGATTCGCCGTTCGGCGATCGCATTCGCCGTCGTCTGATGTTCGACGCCGTCCTCATGTACGAGGCGAATCGCCGCGTCGGGACGTCGAGCACGAAGGGGCGAGGCGAAGTGGCCGGAACGAGCCGCAAGCCTTATTCGCAGAAGAGCACGGGCCGTGCGCGAGCGGGTACGCTCCAGTCGCCCGTTCGTCGTGGTGGTGGGATCTCGTTCGGCCCCGGGCCTCGCGATTTCTCCTACACGATGCCCAAGAAGCAGCGCCGCCTGGCGTTGGCTTCCGCGG
>JAUIME010000706.1 GCA_030433195.1 bacterium | reverse complement strand
GGGGACGGCGGTGAAAGAGGGCCCGACGATGCGTTTCGGCCTCGTCTTGCTGAACCAGGTCGACGACTTCGTGCCGGTCGTGTGGGAGTTCACGGTCGACATCGCGTCGCGGACCGGTGCGGGAGAGTTCCAGCATCTCGTGGACGACGAGCTCGAGGGCACCTTCCAAGTCGGGTCCGCGTTTGCCGGTGCTTCGGGCACGGTCGAGGGGGGCTCGCTCTTCGGATCGCCCCACTGATTCGCGTGGGGGGAGCCAACGCCTGCCGGAGCGAGAACACATCGTCTCGCTCCGGCAGCGTGGGGTTGCGTTACGTCGACCGCTTCGGGAAGAACTTCGCGAGTGTTTCTTCCGACGGCGGCTTGGTGACGAGCGACACGCCGACGAGTGCGATCGCGCCCGCGAGGAAGGCCGGGGCGACGGGCATGATGCCCGGGCCGAGCGTGGTTTCGCCGCCGAAGCCCGAGTCGCGGAAGAACCAGAACCAGACGGCCATCGACGCAAGGATCGAGGCGTAGGCGCCGGCCTTGGTCACGCGTCGCCAGTAGAGCGACGCGAAGACGAGCGGGAAGAGGGCACTGAACCCGCTGAAGCACCACACCGCGAGGTCGAACACGCCGGCGCCCGCCGAGTTCGCCCACATCGCGAGCAGGTACGTGAGCACGACGATGCCGACGATGAAGCTGCGCGCCATGAGCACGATCTGGCTGTCGGTGAAGCGCTCCTTGCCCGCGTGATGCAGCACGACGTCGTTCGTGAAGATCGTCCCGAGGCACAGGAACTGCGAGTCGAGTGACGACATGATCGCGGCGAGCACCCCGGCGGCGACAAGCCCGACGATGATCTCGTTGTGAGTCATGTTCGCGACCATGATGCCGAGGGTCGAGGACACGTTCTCGAGCGCCGGAATCACGCCCGACGCCCAGACGCCGATCAACACGCAGGGCGCCCAGACGATCATGATGAACACCGGATGCGCGATCACGGTCGTGCGGAACGTGCGTGCGCTGCGGGCCGTCAACCAATTCTGGAACAGGTGAGGGAACATCCCGACGCTGAGCGGAATGAACAGGTACGTGAAGAACATCCACGGCGGGATTCCGAACTCGCGATGGAACTTGCCGACGATCTCCTTGGTCGCGGGGTCGCGCTTGTCGAATTCGACGTCGATGACGCTACGCGTCTGATGCGGACGGAACTCGCCCGCCGCGGCGCGCTCCTTCTGTGCGTCGGTGAGCGGTGTCACGACCCGGCCGAGCACGCGCGGTTTCTCGTACTCGACGAGCTCGTGCGACACGGGATCGATCCCGTGGGTCTGGATCGCGCGGCCCTCGGCGTCGATCTGCATGGCGATGCGCGATGCGTTCGACGGACCGCCGAGCGTCGTCGAGATCAGTGTGAACGCGATGACGCCCATCACCATGAAGACGATCGTCTGGAAGGTGTTGGCCCAGATCGTCCCGCGCGAACCGCCGCTGAAGACGTAGGTGAGCACGACGCCACTCACGACGAGCCCCGTGAGCCAAACGGGGATCCCGCCGGCCCAGCGTGGATTGACGTCGTTCGGGAACAGATCCGGAAACGCGCCCGCCGTGACCGGCAACACGAACTTCCCGGCCGCGAGCACGCCGATGAGGAGATACGGCAGCACGAGCCCGACGAGGATCGGGAACAGCACGTAGCCGATGCCGTTCGATTCGAAGCGCTCGCGGAAGAACTGGATCTGCGTTACGAAGCCGTGTTTCTTGCCGTGGGCCCACAGCCGGATCCCGATCAGGAAGAACACCGCCGCGTGGATCAACCCACTCGACGAGGCCATGAGGCCATACGTGCCGATTCCGCGTTCGAACGCCTTGCCGGTCGAACCGACGAGCGCGAAGCCCGTCATCGTCGTCCCGAAGACGCTCATGAGCAGCAGGAACGGTCCGATCGACTGGCTCGCGACGAAGAAGTCGCGGCTCGTGCCACGGAAGAAGCGCTTGCTCAACAGGCCGAGCGAGAGCAGCAACGCGAGGTAGCAGCCGATGATGACGAGCGGCGTCACGAGGCATCCTCCCGCTCGTTCCCGAACGTCACCGAGCCGGAAGCGGTCGAAGCCGGGCCGGGGCCCGGACCTACGGGCGCTTCGGCCGCCACCTCGTCCTCGAGATGATGCGGCCACGCGATGCGGACCGCGAGCGCCCACAAGCTCGCCGCGAGCAGCGAGAACGTGATGTGGAACGCGAGCCCGGTCGGCAAGAAGCCGAGGACGAGCGTCGGGTCGTCCCACCACCACAGATCTTGATGCAGCAGCCCGAGGATCACCGCGAGTACGAGGATCACCATCGGGCCCTTGCGTCCCGCATCGGGGACGCTCATCGTTCGCCCGCCGATTCCGAGCCTGCACCCGCGTCGGCGCCGCTCGACCTCTTCTTCGTACCGACGGGCTCGCCACCTTCGCGAGCTGCGAAGAGGTGCGTCATCGTCCCCACGTAGAGCGTGTCGTTCGCGACGATCGGCGACAGGTAGACCGCGTGACCGAAGTCGACCTCGTGGAAGTACTGATGCACGGCGTCGCCGGTGATCTCGCGCTCTTCCTTCGAGCCGATGGCCGTGAGCTTGCCGCGTCGGTATTCGAGCTCGACGGGCGCGCCGACTTCGTCGGCGAGCTTGCGCGTCGCGGCCGTGTGCAGGACCGTCATGAGACCGTCCTCGTTGCCGAGATACACCTTGCCGTCGGCGACGAGCGTCGAGCCCCAGATCGGCGCCACGGTGTCGTACTTCCAGTAGAGCGTTCCGTCGGCGGCGTCGAAGCAGTACAGGAAGCCGCTGTAGTCGGCGATGTAAGCCAGACCGTCCGCGATCGATGGGGTGCTGATCGTGCGGTGAATGCGGTACTCCCAGACCTTCTTTCCGGTCTTGGCGTCGATACAGGTGAAGCAGCCGACGCCTTCGCCGTGCTCGGGGTCTTGCCCGATGGCGACGTAGACGCGACCCTCGTGCAGAACCGGCGTCGAGATGATCTCGCTCGGTCCCGGAGCCGTCGCGTACTTGATCGGCTTCTCGGGGTTGCCGTCGCGGAAACGATACTCCTTCGGGTTGCAGTCGACGCTCCACAGATCCTTCAAGATGCCGAATCCGTCCTCGTCGGGAACGGGCTTCGG
>JAUIME010000024.1 GCA_030433195.1 bacterium | reverse complement strand
AGTGAACGCGGACGCCGTCCGCGGTTTCGCAATCGCCTTCGAGCAAATCACCGTAGCCGTCGGCGCGCGCATCGAGGTCACGCTCGAGCGCTTCGTATTCTTCGCGGACTTCGGCAGGCGGGTGCGGGAAGACGGTCCCGATGTTCCCGTCGATGAGCAACGAATCTCCCGATTCGAGGTCTTCAGTGATGTTCGGCAGGCCGGCGACCATCGGAATCCCGAGCGATCGCGCCATGAGCGATGCGTGACTCGTGCGCGTGCCGCGCTCGGCGACGATTCCGGCGAGTCGACGGTCGCTGGTCCCGAGGAGATCGGACATTCGCAGCTCGTCGGTCACGAGGATCTGTCCGTTTCCGGCGGGGGGAAGGGTCGCGGTGTCGGCGGCGTCGGCCGGCGCGTCGTCCGTGAGGTTGTCGAGGATGCGCGAAGCGACCTCGCGGATGTCGCTGATCTTCTCCTTGAGATGCGTGTTCTCGACGAGCTCGAAGATGCGAGCGAAGTTCGAGATGACGCGGCTCAGGGAGCCTTCGAGGTTGAGGTGGGCGTCGCGGATGCCCTTCTCGACGTCGGAGCGGAACACCGGATCGTCGAGGCACGCGGCGTGACTCTCGAAGATACGGACTTCGTCCGCCTCGAGCCGTCCGCCGTTCGCGAGATCGTCGCGAAGTGCGAAGAGCTGATCCTTCGTGCGGTCGAGCGCCGTCCGGAATCGCCGGATCTCGGGCTCGATCTCGCGCTCGCCGATCTTGCGCACGCTCACGGAGTCGAGGCCTGACGTTCGAATGCAGGCCGTGCCGATCGCGATTCCCGGCGAGACCGGTGTGCCGCGCAGGAGGACGTCGCCAGGCGTCTCGTCGCGCGGGGTCGTTCGTGGCTGCGAGTCCACGCAAACCTCCCGTCTCGAAAACCGGGATTATACTTCAAATCCAACGCAGGTCAAGGGATGCGTTGATTGGGGAGGCGCGGGACGCGGCGTCGGGCGCGGGGGAGATAGAGGACGGCGAGGAGGATGACCTTGCGACCATCCCACCCCGCCATCCATGGCCTAGGAGGATCTAAGCCTTGGAGATTCGAACAGACCGCAGTGTGGCCCCTGCGGACTTGTCTCCAGCCAGAACTCACCCCTTGCAGGAGGAGCGAGTTGAGGAAGCCGAACGCGGCCGAATGGATCGCGCGGTAGGGACGGAGTGTCCTGGGGGCGCGTTTCGTGGCGTGGGCTTCGGGACGTCTCGTCTCGACGCGCGGCTCGTGGCCGGGTCGAGCGAGCCGAGGGGGTGGGTTGTTCCTCGTCCCTGGGAAAGCGGCGGTGCGTCGCACCGCGGGCTCCGGCGTTCCGGTCGGTGATCGACGCGGCCCGTCTCGGGAGCAACGAACTATACCCCAAGAACGAAGCGGGTCAAATCGTCGAGCCGAGGATTTCGAGATTCTCGTGAGCGACCCCTGGAAGGCAGCGTCACACGCTCAGGAGCCCAAAATGAGCAATCCCGTGACGGCGCCGAGGATCACGATCGCCGCGATCACGAGCAGAGTTCCCGTCGCGGAGCGCGCCGGCTCGTCGTCGTAGCTCGCGACATGCTCCTCGACGAACGGCGATGCGGGGCGGGGTTCCGCGCCGTGCGCCTCGCCGGGTCGCGTCGTCTCCTGCACCGAATGCGGCTCGTCGAGAGCGGGGCGCGGATCCGTCTCGCGTCGCGGACGTTCTTCCGCCGAGACCGGCGGCTCGGGCGGCAGGATCACCGCTTCGACACGCATGCCCTCGGCGGGATCATCGGTCGTGCGGGGTTCTTGCGCCGTCTCGCGCAGCTCGCGGACTTCCTCGTCGAGATGCCGCAGACGCTCGAGGACGGAGTCGAGCGTCTTCTCCGTGCGACGCTGGCGTTTCGAGGGTCGCGGGTCGTTGCGAGGCGCGCGCTCGGCCCTCGCGATCTCTTCCGAGTGCAGCTCGGCGAGTCCGTCGATCTCGTCGGCCGTGAGCTCGTCTCGGGGAGTCTCGGGTGCCGGGGCGTCGCGTTTCGTGCGCGGATGGCTGGAGTCGCGCCGCTCGTCCATGCTGTCTCCCAGGCCAAAAGTCCCCGGCTCGTGGCGTCGATAGATAGTGTATCCATAAAGCGCGCGTTCGGTCGCGTCAAGGTCGCGGGAGCGGGGAAGACGCGTTCGTTGGTAGAATTCGCGATCGCAGGCGACGGCGGAACCTCTCGAACGAAGGGCAGGAGACGAATGATGGTGCCGAAACGTACTCGACTCGAAGTGCGCGCTCTGCAATGGGCCGTCCTCGGTTTCTTGCTCTCGGTGTCGGGCGCCTTCGCCCAGGATCCGTCGCCGAACGCCGAAAGCGCGGACGATGCGGCGAAGAAGATCGAGCGTCTGCTGAAGAAGGTCGACGCCAACCTGTACTCGCCCGCCGCCGAGGTCGACGATCTGCGCTTCCGTCTGTCGGTCCCCGTGCTCGACCAGATGCTTCCCGATGCGCGGATCGAGTTCCTATGGCGCCGCGGCAAGAAAGAGGGCCAGTCGCAGGCGTTCCTCGAGCTCGAGCTCGACTCGCCGATGAAGCCGAGCATCCAAGCGCAGGTCAAGCAGCAGGCGGGACGCCTCGCGGGCGTGATCCTGCGGCCGCCGCTCACCCGTGAGTTCCGTGACGCCGAGCTCGAGCTCACGAGGGACGGCAGTTTCTACCGACTCTCCATCGTCCCCGGACCCGAGTCCGACGCGAACTGGATCTCGCGCGTGTTGTGGATCGGTGCCGACTTCTTGCCGAAGCGGGCGACGACCCAGGTCGCTCACCCCGATCTCGGCTCCTTCACCGAAGAGACGACCTACGAATGGGCCCTCTACGGGGACGAAGGCGCCGAAAAGAGGCGCGTTCTCGCGTCGATCACGACGCGCAGCCCCGTAGGCGAGCACGCTGTCTACTTCGAGTACGGCGACGTCGACGGCATCACCCTCGCGCGCCGCATGGAGATCCACGGCAAGCTCGACCCCACGGGGCCCGTCGTCATCGAGCTCGCCGACCTCGAGATCAACAAGGGCATCCCCGACGAGGCTTTTCAGTAGCCCGTCGCCCGGCCGGTTTTCGAGCGCTTCGGACTTGCGGTTCCGTCGGGTGTCGAGTTTGTTGATCGCCCGCCTGAAACCCGTTTCGAAATCTCGACGGCGGTCTCGACTCCCCTTGCCTCCGCGGAACCTCGGCGGCGACCTCAAGGCGAAGCTAAGCCGGATTCGATGAAAGAGTTGGAGCTGTCTTCGCGAATCCGGTGAAACCGGACGCGCAGATGGAATACGACTTGCTCCCCGAACGCTCTCGTGCAGGACGAGGAGCGTACTGGCGACGCCGCCGCTATCGGCTGAATTCCGTGAGACGGAGAATCCGCAAATGGAGAACCCGCGCTTCATCAAGGAAGGCGATGTCCGCAAGGTCATCGAGGAGAGCACCTACACGACCACACTCAAGGACCTCGAGAAGCGAGGCAAGAGCAAGGTCCGGGTGGTGAAGGCGCGACAGATCTATCGCTTGATCGCGGAAGCGGTCAACCGCGTGATCACGGAGTCGTCGCTCGAGGTGGCCGAGGAAGAGCGCGAACGGCTCGTCGAAGAATCCAAGCGCCAGCTCGATCAGATCCTCAAGGAACACGGCAAGGAAGAGGACGAGTTCCGCGATTCGCAGCGACGTATCGAAAAGCACTTGCGACGCGAACTCGAGTCGACGCTCGAACGCGTCGCCGAGCTGCGTCAAGAGAACGAACAACTGCGCGCCGGATCTCGAGAAGCGGCGCCGGCTCCCGTCTCGCCGAGTTTCATGGAAGACATGCTCGCGCAGATGGCGAACTTGCGCGAAGGTTTCCAGACGCTGCAAGAGATGCGCAACGAGCCCGCCCCCGCGGCTCCGAGCGACTCGGTCGGAGCGGCCGAGCTCGAGCGCGTCATGGCCGAGCGCGAGTCGCGCTTCGCGGACCAGTTCCAGAACGTCTTCGATCAAGCGATCGAGAAGTTCGCCGAGCAAGTGGACCAGAAGATGTCGGCGCAGGACGAGAAGCTCGCCGCCGAACACGTGGAAGCCGCGGAAGTCGTGCTCGACTCGCTCTTCGCGGGCGGTAGCGACGCCGCGCTCGAATCCAACCTCGCCAAGGTGAACGTGAAGCAGGATTCGCAAGGCGGGATCGCCGCGAACCTCGAGCGCCTTCGCTCGATGTCGCGCAAGACGAAGGAAACGACCTAGGACGGAATCGCGCCCCGTACCGTCGCGAGTCGTCCGACGGTTCGGCGGTGACGACGAACATCGGAAAGCGACCCGAACAAACGTGCGAGGTGATGCCAAGGGCCAGAACTCCCTTGATCCTCGCAGCACCTGGCCCCACCCTTCGGGGTGGGGCCAATTTTATGCCCGGACCTACGACCGAGATCGCACCCATGAGCAAGAACGCCACGGCTGACCGCCTTCGATCGCTCTTCCAGATCGCACGTCGCAATCGCACCGGCGTGCTGACCGTCCGAGGCGGACGTTCGCCCCGGAGCTTCTTCATCGAGGACGGCGTCGTGCGCATCGTCACGGGTGCCGATCCCGCCGTCTACTTCGCGCAGCGGATCGAAGAGGGCGACGTGCTCAAGCCGCGTCGGCTCGCGAAGGCCGCGAAGCTGCAGGAGTCGAGCGGTGATTTCCTGCTCGCGTGCATCGAAGATCTCGGGTACGCCGACTCCGAAGACCTCGTCGATTTCGTCGATCAGGTCGTGCGCAAGGAGCTCACGCGACTCGTCGACGCTCCGGACGGCACGCTCGGCTTTGCCGAGGGGCCGATCGACTTCGAAGCGTTCGGTGACGGCATCGAAGACTATCTGCTCGATCGCTCGCTCGAGGATTGGGTGCTCGACGCGGCAGCGGTGCGCTCGGCGGTCGAGATCTTCCGCAGCGTGTTCCCGACCGATCGCGACGTCTTCGCCCCGTGGGGGGACTCGCCCGTTTCCGACGACTCGCGCTCGCGCGTGCTCGAGATCGTCGACGGCTTGAAGACGCTCGACGAGATCGTCGCGAAGGCGGCCGTCGATCGATTCGACGTGTTGCGTGCTCTCTACGAGCTCGAACGCGACGACCGCGTGCGTCGACGGAGCGCCGAGGAACTGCTCGGCGTCGCGCGCGAGTTCCAACGCGAAGGACGCATCGACCAGTCGCTTCGCATGTACGAACTCGCCAAGACCCACGGCGGCGACGAGATGGAAATCGCGTGGAATCTCGGCCGCAACTACGAGCTGATGGGAGACGACGATTCGGCCGTCGCCGAGTACCTCGACTACAGCCGTCTCGCCGAATCGGCCGAGCGGCCGGACGACGCTTTGCGCGGCTTGCGCAAGGCGCTCGAAATGCAGCCGGAGAACCTCGCACTGCGTGAGAACGTCTTACGGCTGCTCGAGAATGCGGGTCAGAAGGAAGCGGCGTCGCGCGAGATCTGCGAGCTTCTTCCGTTGCTCATGACTCAAGGACGAAACGAACGCGCGGCGGAGCTGATCCTGCGTGAGTGGGAATCGAACGCCGTGGACGCGGCCGCTTGCGCGCGGCTCTCGACCTGTCTCGAGGCGTTGGGGCGGGACGAACGGTCGACGTTCGTCGAGCTCGCGGAGCGGTTCGGGAATCAGGCGAACCGCGTCGACGATGCGCTACGACTGCTCGAGCATGCGTCGCGTGAGACGGCGGACGAGTCGATCGACCTGCGGCGCGCGATCCTGCTCGATCGAGCGGGGCGAGCGTCCGAAGCCGTGTCCCTGCTCTCGCCGCTGGTGAAGTCGCTCGTCGCGACGAGCGACTCGGGCGACGCGGAGCGCGTCGAGCGGACGCGCCTCGGACTCGAGATCCTCGTGGAACAGGACGTGGCGAATGAAGCCGTGCGGACGTGGCTCGCGGAGCTGTACGATGCGCGCGATCAGCGCGACACGGCCGCGCGTCACCTCGAAGACCTCGCACGCTCCTACGAGAACGCGGGTGAGCGGTCGGCTCTGGTGTCGACGCTCGAACGCCTGATCGAGATCGAGCCCGATCGCATCGAACATCGTCAGGCGCTCGGCCTCGCTTATCTCGACGCCGGTCGGGATCGTGCGGCGAGTGCGCTGTTGTGCGATGTCGCGACCGAGCTCGCGGCCGACGATCGAGCCGAGCAGGCGCTCGAGCTTCTCGATCGCGTCGCGGATTCGTTGCCTTGGGATCTCGACGTCGTGCGAACACGCCTCGAATGCGGCTTCGAGCGCGACGCGGAGGAAGAGCGACGCGAGCGTCTGGTGCGCGCGGCGCGATTGGCTCACGCGATCGGTCGTATGGAGGAGGCGGCCGAGTGGTTCGAACGAGCCGATTCCGTCACGCCTGCTTCGGTCGACGAGATCCGCGCTTGGATCGAGTGCCTCGAGAAGACCGAGCGTTCCGATGCGACCGCCGCGTTGTGGGCGCGCATCGCGCGGAACGAGCGGGAGCGCGGCAACGCGGGTTCCATGTGCGAGGCCTGCGAGCGCGCGATCGAACTCGGATTCGAGGACGAGGAGCTTCTCTCGTGGATCGCGCCGGAGCCCGAACCCGAACCGCAACCCGAGCAGGAAGCGGCGCCCGAGTCCGAGCCCGCACCGCGTCCGGAAGTCATCGCGAACGGCGGCACGTCGCGTGCGGAGTTCGGGGATTCGGTGCTCGAGCTCATGCGGTCACGCAGTGGGGCGGCGGAGCGTGTCGCGAAGCCTGCCGCGAGCCCGAAGCCTGCCGAGGTCGCTGCCGAACCCGAGCCGACCCCCGGGAATGTCGAAGGACTCGACCCGGAGCAGTTCGCACGATCGAATCGCGAAGACAAGCCCTCGATCTCGGGGATCGTCGAACGACTGAAGTCGTTCAAAGGTTAGCCGTCCCGGGCTACGACTCGTCGTCTTCGTTTCGTAGGAACTCTTCGATCTCCTCGCGGGAGAGCGGGGCGGTACGAAGACCCGGCATCGGGTTCGCTTCCGGCGGACGATTGGTCTCGAGGGTCGGCGACTCGTCATCGGGCTCGTCGATCGAATCGCCGGGAACGGCATCGGGTGGGGACGGCGTCTCGGTTCGGTCGGTCGGCGGCTTCGGGGGTTCGAGGCGCGTCGTGCCGCGCGTGGGTTGGATCGCGTAGAGCGCGAAGAACTCCTCGATCACGGCATGCAGCCCGTCCTCGAGATCGCTGCGGCCCAGGATGCGGCGTCCTTCGGGCAGCCGCGGCGAGAGAAGTCGCAGCCCGTCGCCTTCGTTGGCGAAGCTCGCGAGATCGCGACCCCGGTAGCGGAAGACGAGACCGCCCCGGGCTTCGAGCGCGGAAATCTCGGGGCTGAGGTTGAGGATTCGCGTGCGCGCGTCCGCCAGCAATCGTTGGCGGTGGGCTCGACTGCGGTCGCCGCCATTCGTCGTTTCGGCACCGTGCGACGCTTCGAGCTCGACGTCGGTGCTCGACGCATGCTCGTGATCGAGGCACAGCGCCCGCGTATCGCCGATCCGGACGATGCGGGCGCGTACGAACTCGACGACGGGTGACGCGACGATCGTGGCGAGGTCGCGTGCCTCGTCGTCGATCGACGGGGCGACGAACAACACGCGCAGTCGGTCGGTCTCGATCGGGGGCACCGACGACCGCGCCGCCGAGGCGAGGATCTTGCGCAACATCGGCAGGTGTTCGTGGAGTCGTCGCGCCGTCGCGAGCGCCTCCGCGAGAGTCGTGGTCGAGACGGGCCCGTCGGCAGCCCACACGGCGGCGAGCCGTCCGTCGATGTCGGTCGCGAGCAGCGGAATCTCGGCGCCGGCCGCCGCCTCGACGTCGCGCGCCAGGATCGAGAGTCCGGCTTCGAGCCGCTCCGGCCGGTCTGCGATCGCATCGAGAAGCTCGGTGCGATCCAGGGCCTCGTGGAGGGCGTCGCGCAGCGGCGAGCGAGTGGAATTCATGCGCGAATCATCTATCATGACGGTGCGCTCCGAGTGTCGGCGGGAGAGGGCAGGAATGCGCGGATTGTACCAGCTCGCCCCACGAGGAGCCATCCCCGCGCACCGGTCTGTAACATCGCGAGAGGGACGGAAACGACACCATCGGAAGCTCCCGAGCCATCGAGTCGCGACTTCGAGTCGGCGGATCCCTCACGCCTCGCGTTCCCGGGCTCGCGTTCCTCGTTCTCTTGTGCCTCGGCCTTGCGCCGATCACGAGTTGCGCGCGCCGTGAATCGAGCGGTGATGGCGCGAAGGGGATCCTGCTCGTCACCTTCGACACGTGCCGCGCCGATCGATTCGGTGCGACGGGGCGCATCGAGGCCGTGACGCCCGCGTTCGACGCGCTCGCGCGGGACGGGGTGGTGTTCGAGCGAGCCTACGCGCCGACTCCGCTCACGCTCCCGTCGCACTCGAGCTTGTTCACGGGCTTGTATCCGTTCCGCCACGGCGTACGCGACAACGGCATCTACACGCTCGGCGAGGAGGCCGTCACGATCGCGGACGTGCTGTCCGACGCGGGCTTCGCGACGGGCGCGTTCGTGAGTTCCTTTCCGCTCGTGCGGCGGTTCGGGCTCGATCCGTCGTTCGACGTCTACGACGACGACTTGTCGGTCGACGACCGAGCCGTCACGGGGCTCACGTACAGCGAACGGCGTGGGGAGTACGCGACCGACGCAGCGATCGCGTTCCTCGAAGCGTCCGGCTCGCGGGACGTGTTCTGCTGGGTGCACTTCTTCGATCCGCACGGGCCCTACGATCCGCCTGAACCGTATCAGGAGCGGTGCGCCGACGATCCGTACGACGGCGAGATCGCGTACGCCGATCGTTGCCTCGGACGATTGCTCGGCGCCCTCGAAGAGTCGGGGCGGTCCGACGACTTCCTCGTCATCGTCACGGCCGATCATGGCGAAGGACTCGGGGATCACGGTGAATCGACGCACGGCGTTTTCGTCTACGATCCCGCGGTGCGCGTGCCGCTCGTGTTGCGAGCGGACGACCTGGCGTCGGGGCACGGCGTCTCTTCGCTCGTGCGTCTCGTCGACGTCATGCCGACGATCCTCGAGTGGGCGGGCGCCGAGGTTCCGAGCGATCTCGACGGCGAGTCTCTGCTCGACCTGGCGCGCGGGCGAGACGCTCTCGACGAGAATCGGGATGCGTACGTCGAGAGCTTCACGCTCGACTATCAGTACGGTTGGAGCAAGCTCTTCGGGATCGTGCGCGATCGCTGGAAGTACATCGAAGCGCCGCGCCCCGAGCTCTACGATCTCATCGGCGATCCTCGTGAATCGCGGAACCGGATCGATGCGGACGACGAAGCGACGCGCGCGATCGTCGACGAGCTCGCGTCACGGTTGGACGCATGGCGTGCGACGAGCGTCGACGGGCCGGGGCGGCGACGGCAGGTGTCCGCTGCCGAGCGTCGGCGTCTCGAGACCCTCGGGTATGCGACGGGCTCGCCCGAGACGGCCGCGAACGACGTCGAACCGTCGGCCGAGCTCATCGATCCGAAGGACGCGGTCCGGTTCACGGCGCGGCTCGACGAGGCGCGCGAGCGGGCGATGGCCGGCGCGCTCGATGAAGCGGAGTCGATCGTGCAGTCGATCCTCGAGCGCAATCCGGAGAACGCGATGGCGCGTGCGGCGCTCGCGACGATCCTGCGCAGCGCGAATCGACTCGACGACGCGCTGCGGGAAAACCGTCGTGCGCTCGCGATCCACCCCGGCCTCGTGAGTGCTCATCGGCAGAGCGGCGCGATCCTGCACGAGCTCGGTCGCTTGGACGAAGCCGAAGCCGAGTACCGCGAGGCGATGCGGATCGATTCGGGGTCGGTACGGACGTATCTCGGTCTCGCGCGGGTCCTGCTCGATCGCGGCGAGCGCGACGAAGCGTTACGATTTCTCGAACGCGCCGGAGCGACGGAGCCTCACGAGAGTGCGGCCCACTACGAGCTCGGCGAGATCTGGTCACGCCTCGGGGACGACGAGCGTGCGCTCGCCGCCTACGAAACGAGTCTCGCGTCGCGGCCGTCGAGTCCGACACCGTTCCTGAAGGTCGTCGACTTGCTCGTCGGGCGGGGGGATCTCGCGCGCGCGATCGAGATGGCGGAGCGGGCCGCGCGAGCGTTCCCGGACGTGGGCGGGGTCCAGGCGACGCGGGGCGCGGTTCTCGCACGTGCGGATCGGTTGGAGGACGCGGCCCGAGCCTTCGAGCGTGCGCTCGAGCTCGGCGTCGGGGCCGTCGCGGCGTCTTCGTACGCGGCCGTGATGATTCGCTCGGGTCGATTCGAAGACGCCAGCGTCGTCCTCGAACGGAACCTGCTACGACCCGGCGTCGACCCCGGCGTGTGGAAGGCGCTCGCACAGCGTCTCGCGGGATCGCTCGGGCGAAGGGATGCAGGCGTTCGATGGATGCGTCGGTACCTCGAGCGCGTGCCGGACGACGAAGAGGCGCGGCGATGGTTGCGGCAGTACGAATAGGATCGGAGATCGTTCGATGAAGTGGATCCGCCGTATCGCGTTTTCGATCGTCTGGATCGCGATCCTCTTCGGGACCGTCGAGCTGGGCTTGCGGGTCGCCGGTTTCCGTGCGCCGCGGGCGCTGCCGCCGCTCGAGTTCGTCGCGTTCGAGACCGGGCCGGAAACGCTGCGTTTTCTCGGACGTGACCCGCGCTTGTTCTGGACGCTTCGCCCGTCGGTGCTGTTGCCTTCGTACGCGAGCGGTGGCTTCGAGCGCACGACTTCGCTCGGGATGCGCGGATCGGAGCTCCCCGACACCAAGGACGACTTCGAGGTGCGTGTCGCGATCTTGGGAGACTCGTGTGCGTTCGGTTTCGGAGTGCCGCAGAGACGGACGATGGCGGGGGCGTTCGAGCGTCGCCTGCGGGCGGTCGGTCGAGACGTCACGATCGTGAACGCGGGCGTGCCGGGGTACACGTCGCTTCAGTGCGTCCGACGCTTCGAGCGCGACGTGTTGCCCCTCGAGCCCGACATCGCCGTGTTCTACACGGGGCACTGGAACGACTTCGGCCCGGCAGTCGGCAAGCCCGATCACGAGAAGGACCCGACCGCGTACGCGACCGAGCCGAGCGAGCCGTTCCGTGGCATTCGAACGATGCAACTCGTGGGCCGATGGACGGCTCCGATCGCCGAGCGTCTTCGAGCGCGGCGAACGGCCTGGTATCGCACGCAGTTCGAAGAAGGCGAGCCGCCCGACGGAGTCCGGGTACCGCTCGCGCGTTTTCGATCGAATCTCGAACGCTTCGTGCAGCTCGCGCGCTCGCGCGGCGTTCAGCCGGTGCTTTTGCTCGGTCCCGCACCCGCCGAGACGCGACGTTGGTTCCCGATCGACGAATACCACGAGACGATCCGCGCGGTCGGGCTCGAACATCGCGTGCTGCTCGTCGATCCGCACGACGACTTCGAGCGGGCCGGCGTCGACGACGACCTGTACGACGACTGGATTCACCCGTCGGTCGCCGGTCATCGCGTGCTCGCACGACGGCTCTACCACGCACTCGTGCACGAGACGCCGTCGAAGCTCCACGATCGGAGTCTCACCGCCTTCGAAGCGATCGAAGACGGTGCGGGCTTGACGCGGCGTCCGCTCACCGAGGCCTGCTCGGGCACGGTGCTCCCCGGCGATGCATCGGGCGATGCACCGGTCGAAGCGGGGCGTCCGGTGTCGGCGCGCGAAGCTGTCTTCCGGGTCGATCCCGGTGCGACGCTGGTTCTCGACGGAACGCTCGAGGGGCCGCGGTGCGAAGCGCGAGTGCGGATCGAGTGCCCGCAGCCGACACGGGTGCGGCTCTCGTTGTCCGGCATCGAGACTCCGATTTTCGAAGGCGTCGTCGACGGCGTCCATCGATCGAACGGGATCGCGCTCGGCACCTTCTTCGAGGACGGTTTTCGCATCGTCGTTCGGAACCTCGGCGGGGCGCAAGCGGCGCCGGTCGGCGTCTCGGGCGAGCTCGTCCAAGCGGACTGAGTCGGCCGATGCGTTGGTGAGAACCGCCTGCCTTTGCATTGCACGCCTTCACACCCTATCCTCTCGGATTCGATCGACCCCCGATACCCCTGACGAAGCGAGATCCATGGGAAAGAACAGCAAGCGAAAGCAGAAGAAGGCGAAGGACAAGCTCGACCCGAAGACGGCCGACGTCCATTCGCTGTACGAGCAGGCGGTGCAGTGTCCCGAAGCGGACTGCGACTTCTTCGACCGCATTTTCGAGGATACGTACGATCGGCTTCCGGAAGTGCTGCGCGAGGATTTCTGCGGCACCGCGTATCTGTCGGCGACGTGGGTCGCTCGGCGCGAACAGAACCGCGCGATCGGAGTGGATCTCGACGAGCCGACGTTGGCGTACGGTCGCGAGAAGCACATCGCGCCCCTTGGCGACGCGGCGTCGCGTGTCACGCTCGTGAACGAAGACGTCCGTAACGTCACCGAGCCGAAAGTCGACCTTCTCGCGGCGATGAACTTCTCGTTCTTGGTCTTCAGGGAACGGTCCGAGCTGCGAGGCTACTTCGAGTCCGTGAGGCGATCGCTCCGCAAGGACGGCATGTTCGTCCTCGATCTCTACGGTGGCCCGGAGTCGATGGTGCCGCAGGAGGAAGAGACCGAGTACGACGACTTCTCGTACATCTGGGATCAGCATTCGTTCAACCCGATCACGAGCGAGGCCGTCAACTACATCCACTTCAAGTTCCCGCGTCGCGGATCGATCAAGAAGGCGTTCACGTACGAGTGGCGTCTGTGGACCGTCGTCGAACTGCGCGAAATCCTCGTCGAGGCGGGCTTCCACGACGTCGTCGTCCATTGGGAAGGCACGGCCAAGGACGGCACCGGCAACGGAATCTTCAAGCCTTCGACGACGGGCGACAATTCCGCGAGCTACATCGTGTACATCTCCGCACTCCCCTGAGCGGTTTCGAGGAGGAAGTCGATGACGATGACAGAGACGTTGAGCGCTCGAGATTGGGAAGCGCTCTTGCGCATGGTGTTCGAGCCGGGCGAGGCCGATCGATGCGTCGCGATCCTCGTGGACGTTCCGGATGCGCGCGTGGCCGATCGCGAAGCGTGGCGAGAGCGGCGAGCCCTCGCGAAAGAGTGGCGCGACGCGATCGACGAGACGGCGCCGCGGTTCGGCTTCGAAGCGGTCGAGCTCTACGCATATCCCAATGTCGGGAGCAACAACGCCGATCTGCCCGGGGTCGTCTATCGAGGTGACGACGGGTCGGTCGACGTGGTGACGGCCGACCGCGAGCGACTCGAGGCCGACGGCGCGCCCGTGCCGCTCGACTCGGTGCTCGAGCGTGCTGACATCTTGCTATTGCCGACCGAGTTCTCCGCGACGGCACCGATGAAGCTCGGCGCGAAGCAGTTCGGCTACCGTGCCGCGACGATGCCCGGTTTCTCGCGCGCGATGATGCCCGCACTCCGCGTCGACTTCGACGAACTCAACCGACGACTCGATCTCGTCAAGGCGGAGCTCGACGCGGCCGATGCCGTGGTCGCCACGTTTTCGGTCGAGGGAGAGGGCGACGACACGATCCGTTTTGACTTGCGGTATCGTACGGCGACGGCGAGCGGGGGGCTGCTGCGCGACAAGGCGATGGCCGGGAATCTGCCGAGCGGCGAGACCTACATCGTCCCGTTCGAAGGCAAGGGGGACGACAAGAGCCGCACCGAGGGCGTGATCCCCGTGCAGTTCGACGACGAGATCGTTCGGTATCGCGTCGTCGAGAACCGTGCGGTCGAGGTGATCGGCGACGGACCGCGCGCGGCCGACGAGCGCAAGCGCCTCGCCGATGAGCCGGCCTATGGCAACATCGCCGAGCTCGGCTTCGGGGTTCTTCGCGACTTCTCGATTCCGCCCGTGGGCGAGATCCTGCTCGACGAGAAGCTCGGCTTCCACGTCGCATTCGGGCGCAGTGATCACTTCGGCGGTGCCGTCGGCGCGGCGGACTTCCAGAATCCGTCCAACGTGATCCACATCGACCGCATCTACATCCCGGAGACGCAGCCACGCGTCGAAGCGCGCGAAGTACGACTCGTCTACGCGGACGGCCGTGAGCGCGTGTTGATCGAGCGCGGAGAGTATCGCGGGATCGACGCGTGAGCCCGCCGCCGTCGGGGCCGATGGCGGAGGAGATCCTCGAGACCCCGGCGCTGTTCACGCGTCTCGTCGATCGTTTGGCCGGTCTCGTCGAGGACGTCGCGCGTCGGCTCGGTGGTGAAACACGATCGACGAGTTACGTGGGATGCGGCGACATGTCGTTCGCGGCCGAGTGCGTCGCGGCGTTCGGCCGCGACCCGTCGGCTCGCGGCATGGTCTCGATGGACGCGCGATGGCGTTCCGCGGACTGGAACGAATCGGACCTCGTCGTACTCGCGAGTGTCTCGGGCCGGACCCCGCGTACGATCGAAGCGGCCGAGCGCGCCCAACGCGCGAAGGCTCGGACGATCGCGATCACGGGGAGCCCCGGAGCGGGACTCGGGAACGCGTGCGAGGCGACGATCGGCATCGAGTTCGCTCCGCCGGCCGACGTCGAGCGACACGCCTATCCGGGATATCGCAACGCGATCGCGCAGACGCAGTCGTATGCCGGCATCCTCCTCGCCGAGCTCATGCTCGACGAGGCTCTCCGATCGGTGCGTTTTGGCGAGGCGCCCGATTGGCAGCGATTCGGCACGTTGGGGAACGAACTCGGGGATCGCATGGAATCGGTGCGAACGGCGTGCGAGAGTGCGGTACGCGATCTCGGACCGAACGCCGACGTCGTGTTCCTCGGGAGCGGCCCGTGGCGAGGACCGGCTTCGTACGCAGCCGCCAAGTGGCTCGAGTTCACGATCCCGGCCCGCGCGCAGTGCATCGAGGAGTACGCGCACCTGGAGATGTTCGTCGCGAGCCGCGAGACGTGTCTCGTGTGGATCGCCCCCGATGCAGCGTCGGCCGCGCGTACGAGCGAAGCGATCACTCCACTCGCGCGACTCGGTACGCATCGCGTGGCGATGGCCGAGCCCGGCGCGGTGTCGCTCGCGAACGCCGATGCGGTTCCCAGAGCAGTTTCGAGCGGGGATACCGACGCCGAGCGTGCGCGCGAGGTTCGGTCGATCGACTTGGCGGCGACGCCGGGGCCGGCGCGGTTGTTCGAGGTCACGCTCGCCGCGCAGTGGCTCGCGCTCTACGGGGCCATGGCGTGTGGGCGAGACGTCACGCGCTGGCTCGGCGGCGTGCGCACCGATTTCATGACCGCACTCGGGGCGGACACGATTCGCGCATCGCGATCCTGGAACGAATGACTCGGCGAGTCTACGCGTCGAAAGCGTCGAGCCGCTTCGGGCACAAGAGCGCGTAGAGCACCAGCGGCAGCGCGATCAAGAAGACCATGATCAGGCAGATCGCGGCGATCTCCGGATCGCGTCCGAAGTGGATCTCGTTGAAGACGCGGAACGGGAGCGAATCGTTGCCGGCGGCGATGAGCACCATGGTGTCGAGCTCTCGCATCGAGAACAAGAACGCGAGAATCCACGACGCGATGAGACTGTGTCGCAGAAGCGGCAGCAGGACGAGCCGAACCCGGGTGAAGAAACGGGCGCCCGCTACCGCGCCGGCTTCTTCGATCGACGTGTCGAGTCGCGAGAGTCCGGCCGTGAGCGCGACGACGGGGAAGGGGAGATACCGCGCGATGTAGACGAGCACGACGATCCCCTGCGTCGTGTACACGGTGTCGAAGAACGGCTCGGGGCGGTTCCACAGGCGGATCAGGCCGACGCCCATCATGAGCGCGGGAATCGCGAGCGGCAGGATCGTCACGGACTCGAGTGTGAGCGCCCGTTTGCGCCGCCCATGCTCGCGCAGATGCGCGATCGCATACGCCAGGAGAAAGCCGAGCACGACCATGATCGTCGCCGCGAGACTCGCGGTCGCCAGGGTCGTCACGATGTCCTTGCGCGCGCCGGGATTGGTGATCGCTTTCTCGAACGCTTCGAGGCCGCGCGTGTTCGCGATGAGCGCTCCGAACGGCGCGACGACCGAGATCCCGATGACGAACGCACAATGCAGAAACGCCCCCGCAGCCCCCGCCGCTCCGAGACGGATTCGTTCGGGCGGGCGGAAGTCTCCCGACACGACGCGATACGAGCGGCGGCCGCGCAGCCACAAGACGATCGCGAGCGCGGCCCCCGTGAGCAACATGAGCGGGACCGACGCGGCGGTGGCTTCGCTCGTCGAGCCGAGGCGCTTCGAGCGGAAGAAGATCTCGCCGGCGTAGACGTTCTGCTTCGGCCCGATCGTCGAGATGAAATCGGGCAGCGCGAAGTCGGAGATGATGAAGATGAACGCGAGCAGCGCGCCCGACAGGATCGACGGCAGCGCGAGCCGAAGCGAGACGGAGACGAGCGAGCGGCGCCGGCCGCCCGCGAGCCTCGCGGCCTCTTCGAGCGAGGCGTCCGTCGAGCGGAACGCGCGCGACGCGAGGAGCGTGATGAACGGGTAGTAGCACAACGCGAAGACGACCGCGCATCCGATCATACCGCGAAGGTCGCGCACGACGAACCACTCCGGCGTTCGCGTCCAAGCCCAGGCGAGGATCAACGGCGGCATCAGGATCGGGGCGACGTGCGCGACCGCGAAGAATCGCCGCAGCGGGAACTCGGTCCGCGCGATGAAGAACGCGTAAGGGAGGCCGAGAATCAACGCGCCCGCGGTGCCGAGCGAACCGAGCAGCACCGTGTTTCCGAGGAGCGACCACTGCCGGGCTTCGACCAGAACGTCGCCGTACGCCGCGAGTGACCACTGCCCGTCGACGCGGAACGCGCCGACGAGCATGATCGCGATCGGGAGCAACGTGACGAGCGCGAAGGCCAGGATGGCCCCGCGCAGCGTCCAGCGAGCGCTGGCCGGCAGTCTCACCGATTGAACTCTTTCGTCAGGCGTTCGTTGGCCTCGTCGAGGCGTGCACCGACGGCGATGAAGTCGACCTTCATGGGGCGGAAGTCGTCACCGGGCACCTTCACGTGGTCCGGCGTCGCCACACCCGGGTGAAGCGGAATCTGCGCCGAGCGACTTTCGGACAGGATCTTCTCGGTTTCCTTGCGCAGGATGTAGTCGATGAGGATCTTGCCGTTGTCCGGATTCGGCGAGTTCTTGATCAGCATGACGGAGTTCGGGATCAGCATCGTGCCGACTCCGTCGGTGTCTTGGTCGGGGTAGACCTTGCGCACGGGTTTTTCGTCGGTGAGGGCGACGTGGAAGTCGTCCGTATCGGTGAATCCCCAGTGCAGCTTCCCGGCCGAGACGAGCTTCATGATGTGGGCGT
>JAUIME010000705.1 GCA_030433195.1 bacterium | reverse complement strand
CGGGCGTCGTCCGCGCCGGTCGCCGGATTGCCGAGGGGAGCGGGCAGATCATCGGCCAGCGAATGCACGCGCCCCTCGGTTCCCACGCCGAGGGTCACGAGCCGTAGCTCTTGCGTCGTATCGTCCGGGTTCGCGTCGGTGACGACGAGGAGTCGGGCCGGATCTTCCCAAGCGATACTCGTCGGCGACGGGAGATCGGATACCCCAGACGCATCATGGAAGATCGGCGCGAGACGTTGCGTATCGAAGTGGTACTCGAGGATGCGATCGGCGCCGCGTTCGGCGACGAACACCCGCTTGGAGTGTCGTCGATCGGCGGTGAGTCCCCACGGCTCGGCGAGATCCGACAACAGCGCGATCGATCGACGATCGACGGGGGCCGTCTCGTCGAGCCGGATGAGCGAGTTCCCGACCGTGACGAGGCTCGTATTGCGGTCGATCGCGACGAGACCACGAATCGAACCGTTCTCGACGTCGCCTTGGGGAGTCCCGACAATGCGGCGCGATCCGGAGGCCAAGTCGACTCGCTCGACCTGCCACGAGCCTTCGACGTCGAGGGCCACGAGGACCGCTCGTTTGCCGGGCTCCCACGCCATCGTGCGGGGCGTCCCCGTTCCGGGCGTCGTCAGAATCCTGCGATCGATGCGGCCCGTCGCGAGGTCGATGACGTGAAGACTCCAGCCCGCGGGAAGGGCCGCGTCGAGAACGAGCGCGAGCGGCTGTCCGTCGATCGGTAACGCACACGCGGGAGCGACGAGCGAATTCGTGCTCCATGTCGAGGCGATCGGCGCGGGCCGGGACGGTCCGCGAAGGATACGCAGCTGCTGGCCGACGAGACCTCCGCGACGCAGGAGTCCGGCCAGGTGTTGTCGAAGCTCCGGGAGGCGTACCCTGGTATCCGAACCTGCGATCGACTGGATCGTGCCGCTGAAAGTGATCGGCAGCTCGGTGCAGATCTGGTGGGCTCTGCGGAGTTCAGGATCGGCGAGGATCGTGCGCAGGACCTCGGGGTCCGAAGGCAGCGCGAGTTCGGGGGAACCGAAGGCCTGCGTCGGCCGCCGCCACTGAAAGACGGCTTGCACGTCGTCGGCTTCGTCGTCGTAAATCCGAAACGGAAGGGGAATGCCGTTGCGTCGATCCGGACCGAGGACGAGCGCCTCGGCACGCAGCGAACCGATCGGGGCGCTGTTGTTGTCGACTCGCAGCGTCGCCGTCACGGCGCTTCCTTCGGCCACGCCATCGAGGGGCGTGAAGCGAAGCGTCACGTCGCGTTCGATCGTACCGACATCCGCTGCCGAGTCCCATAGGTAGACGATTTCGATCCCCTCGGGAGACGTCGCGTACGCGGGTGGCTCGGTTCCGCCGGCCCAGGTCGCCGGTTGGAATCCCTCGCCGTCGTCGTACTCGACGATGAGCGTGACGTCATCGCCCGACGAGTCCGCGACGATCACGCGGATCGGAATCGTTCCCGTCGACTCCTCGGCAGGGGACGTGATCGACGGCAGTTCGGGTGCGTCGTTGCCGAGACGCGCGTCGGTGAGAGTGGAGCTGTCGACGATGCGCCCCTTGTTGCCCAGAATCCGCAGCTCCCACTCACCGAAACCCACGAACGCCTCGCTACCGAGCTGCGCGGCAAAGTCCCACTGGATGACGTGGGATCGACCGCCGTCTTCGCGCGGCGCCGTCGGAAGCCCGAGAAGAGAGACGTCCGTGTGCGCCTCGTCGACCCGGATGACATCGGTCTCGCCGACGTCGTTCGTGTAGCGATAGTCGATCTCCACGTCGACCGAATTGGATTCGCGATCGACGAGGTTCACTTCGATCGCGACAGGCGAGCGCCGCGTGTTCTCGGGCGGTGTCTCGGCGACCTCGAAACGACCGACGTCGGCGGCCATGTTGGAGCCGCTGCTCCCCGAATCACAGGCGGCCAGCATCGCGACGATGATGAGCCAAACGGCGGCGGACGGTCTCGGGCGAAGAATACGAGGCGGCATTCGACTTCCTTCCGTTGCGCGATCTCGGTTCGGTGGCCCAGGGCGCGACGACACAAGTAAAGACACGCACCCGAGCCAAGGCAGTCCGCGATTGTATCCGCTTGCCGCCGTCGGAACTACCGGCGAGATGTCCGTCGTCCGACCGTGCTGCTCTGGTAACGTCTCTAGCTACGCCGAGGGACGTGTGTGGTACGATCGGGGCGCGTTGGAGGTTTTGATTCTGCTAAAGGAGATCATCCCGATGCGTGTGCGATCGCTGTTGATTATGGTCCTCGCCTGGGTTGCGGTTGCCGTCTTCGACGAGCCCACTGCGCTAGCGGCCGACTGGCCCCCCGTGGTGAACTTGTCACGATTGGAAGGAACGCAGGGCTTTACCGTACGCGGAGCCGAAATCGGGGATCACTCGGGCGCAGCCGTCAACTGCGTAGGCGACGTCAATGATGACGGATACGACGACGTCATTATCGGGTCGGGCGCGATCGACCCCCCAGGGAGTGAAAATGCCGGTCGATCGTACGTGATCTTCGGGAGTCGGGATGGGCACTTCGGTACTCTCGATCTACGCAATCTCGATGGCAAGAACGGTTTCGCCCTGTCGGGCGTCGGTCTGAGCGATGCGTCGGGGAGCAGCGTTTCGGCGGCGGGTGATTTCAATGGCGATGGCATCGATGACCTGATGATCGGTGCGCCGAACGCAGAGCCCTTCTACGTTGGCGCCGTCTACATCGTTTTCGGACGTCGTTCTGGCTTTCCGGCCGACTTCCTGCTGGGCGATATCGACGCTTCCACTGGATTCAAGATTACCGGCGTGAATTTCGGGAATCGCTTTGGCTCTGCTCTTGCTCACGTCGGGGATTTGAACGCTGATGGAGTTTCCGACGTGATCATCGGAGCATCGAAAGCCGGACACAATGATCCAGGCGAGGTGTATGTCGTCTTCGGATCCCGTGACCTGGAGACCGCGTCGATCAGTGTCGAATCTCTAGACGGGACGAACGGGTTCACGCTGACGAATGGGCCTCCTGCCAGCTATCTCGGTCAGACCGCAGCCGCAGCAGGAGACTTCAACGGAGACGGTCTCGATGACCTCGTTACGGCAGGGTCGGGGGCAGCCGGCGCTACGTATGTAATCTTCGGATCTCGTGAGCCCTTCCC
>JAUIME010000704.1 GCA_030433195.1 bacterium | reverse complement strand
GAGGGCAACGGCTGGCAGACGACGGGCGTGGAGCTGAGCGAAGACGTCGCCGAGCTGGCCCGCACCCGGCATGGACTTAACGTCATCGCCGGCACCTTGGAGGAGGCGGCCTTTCCTGACGCCTCATTCGACGCCGTCTCCATGTGGGATGTGCTGGAACATCTCCACGATCCGTCGGCCACCTTGGCCGAAATCTATCGCATTCTGCGCCCCGGCGGACTGCTGCTGATTCGCGTGCCGAACCTGGCCGGTCCGCCGAGTGTCCCGGTCGTGTGTGGGTTTCCGCTGCCTCGCGGCCGAACGATCGACGAGCTCGACGTCAGCCTCCACGATACGTCGGGGCGACGCGTTGCAGCGACGGTCGTCCCCGCCATCGAGCGTGCGGCGCAAGGGGCCGAGGGGCGTCGCTGGATCCGCGCCGAGTTCGTCGCGAAGCCGGGATCGGCGTACCGTGTTCGATGGGAGTCTCGCTCGGGGGGCGTCGCAGACGAAATCGATCCCGCGGAAGTTATCCGAGTGGAACGCGAGGGCTCGAGGATCCGGCTGCAAGGCGGCACGATCGAGGTGACGTTCGACGCGCGCGGCGGACCGTTCCCGGTCGAGATCCGTCGATTTGGCGAGACGGTTCTCGGGCCGCGATCGATCGATCTCGTCTGGCCCGACGGGGCGCTCGAGCGGCATGCCACGGACGGGGAGGTCCTTTCGCTCACGGTCGAATCGGTGACGGCCTCGCGCGTGACGGTGCTCGCCGTCGGCAGCTTCGGCGACCCTTCGAGGCTGGCGAGCGCAGTTCACGGGCCGTCGATCGTCGACTACCGGATTCGAACGACCGTCTTCCCCACGCTCGGGGAGATCCAGTTCGACATGAGGCTCCACCCGCGGGGCATGCCGAGTTCGGCGGCCGAGACCCAGACGGGAATCGAGAGCTTTGCGTCGTTCGTGGTCCGCCCGGTGCGATCCACGGCACGTTCGGCGCGTGTTGCGGGGCGCCCCGGAACCCTCGACCTCGAGCGAAGCGGTGACGTCGCCGTCGAGATACGATCGGACGATGCACGGACGCTCGCGATCCAACCTCGAGCGCGTTCGAAGCCGGGTCGGGCGCCGAATGTCGGTACGTTGGCCGTTGAAGGTGAGGGGCATCGCGTCCGCGTCCTCGTGCCGTCGTTCCTCACGAGATTCCCGAAGAGGCTGAGCGCATCGTACGACGGGATCCGGGTGGGGCTCGTTCGCGTTTCGTCTTGGAAGCCGCACGCTTCGAGACGCTTCGGCGTGCTCGTTCGTCTCGAAGATCCCCGTGGCGGCATCGACGATGAGGCGGGCGCGCGGCGTCCCCTCGTGGTTCCTGCGGAACCGCGCTGGTACCGCGAGCACGCCTTGCCGCAGGGGGTACGCGGTCTACGAGGGAAGGAGCGATCCCAGTACGAACGTCTCGTCGATCGAGTCTTCGTCGCGCACGGATCCGAGCGCGAAGCCACGCGGGCCTACGGCGAATGGGACTTCGGGGACTGGCGATTCTTCGAGGGATGGGGCAACCTCGAGTTCGACACCTCGTTCGGCTGCTTTCTCGAGTTCTACCGCTCGGGTCGTCGTGAGGCGTGGACGCTCGGCATGCAGGGGATCGAGCACTGGGTCGACGTCGATCGAGCGGTCGATGTCGCCGCGACCGAGTTCGGGCTGCCGCTCCGTCACGGTCGCGATCACGGAAATCGTGTGGATCTCGGACACGTGTGGATCGAGGGGCTGCTCCACGCCGCGTATCTGACCGGGGACGCGTTCTTGCTCGAGGCCTTCGAAGAGATGACGGCGGCATCCGTGCGAGTGCTCGAAGATCGCCCGCAGACGGTGACGCGACGCGAGCGGGATGCCGCGTGGCAACTGCTCGCCATGGCCGCCGCCCACGAGGCCGTCGGTGATCCCTCGACCCGGCGAGCGCTCGCTTCGCTCGAGGCGCGTGTGCTCGATCGGGTCGATCCCGCGACGGGTTGGATTCGCCTGGACGACGCGCGGTCGGGGGCGACGTCCGACGCGGGTTGGAAGGTGACGCCGTGGGTCGCGGGCGGCATCGTGCTCCCGGCGCTCGTTCGGTCGTGGTGCACGACTCGGAATCCGTCGTGCCTCGCGGCCGTTCGCAGACTCTCGACCGCGCTCTGCGACGGGGCGCTCGAGACCGGCGTCTCGGGAATGCGAGCGTCGCTCACGCTCGCGGGCGGGGAAATCGTCGACCGCGGGGGATTCGTCCGCGGCGACTGGGCCCTCTTCGGGGCGCGGGGGTTCGTCGACGCGGCGGTCCTGCTCGACGACGATCGACTGCTGCGCAGCGGCCGCCGCCTCGTTCGCGAGGCCCTCGAGGAGCTCGACCGAGAACCTCCGGCATTCGACGGCAGAGCGCGCTCCCGAATCCTGCGCAACGGCCCCTTCCTGGGCACGGCGCGCCGATGACCGAACGTAGGGCCCTGTGGCCGATTTTCGCGCGGGGGTAAAGCTCGGCGTGGTCCGTTCTCGATATGAGAGATCACGTCGCTCGGATGTCGTGTCCGCGAGCCGCCGTCGGGTTCGGGCGCGAGCCGTGAGTGCCTCCGCTTGTCGAATCGGGAGTCCTCCATGAAGCAATTCGAAGTCGCCATCGTCGATGACGACGAAGCCATTCTGCGGATGATCGAGCTGTGCCTCGACGACGAGGGGTACAAAGTCACCAAATGCGGAGACGGGAAGCAGCTGTTCGAAGTTCTGTCGAATCGGCTGCCCGACTGCGTGATCCTCGATCTCAACCTGCCCGACGAAGACGGTCTCACGATTCTCCGCAGGATCCGCGAGAGCACGAACGAGCTTCCGATCATCATCTCGACGGCCTATGGAACCGTGCACAACGCGGTCGAAGCCATGAAGCTCGGCGCCTACGACTTCATCATGAAGCCCGTCGATCAGACGCGGCTGATGATCTCGGTACGCAACGCGACGCGCATGTTCTCGATGACGAAGAAGATCGAGAGACTCGAGTCGTTGACGCGCAAGCGCCACGAGTTCCAGGGAATCATCGGCGTCAGCAAACCGATGCAAGCGGTCTACTCGATCATCGAGAACGTCGGACCGAGTGACGTCACGTGCTTCGTCACGGGGCAAAGCGGGACCGGGAAGGAGCTCATCGCGAAGGCGCTTCACGCGACG
>JAUIME010000703.1 GCA_030433195.1 bacterium | reverse complement strand
GCCGGCCCCCGCGTTCACGGTGTCCCACTCGATCGACACACCGGCGGCCTCGATGATGCGGCACGCGGCGCTCGTCACCTCGGGGCCGATCCCGTCACCCGGAATCAACGTCGCACGGTGCGTCTTCTTGTCCGACTTGGCGCCGGTCGCCGGCTTGGGGCTCTTGGCCTTCGCGTTCGTCTTCTTGGTCACTGCCATCTCACCGTCTCCCGCTGGGCCGGCGGTCGTGACCGCCGTTCATGAAACGACCCCCGACGTGTCGGGGGTCGAGGTCGTTTGGGACGAAGCGCCCGAGTCTACGATTCCCGCTCCGCAGCGGCAAACGGACGTCCTTCTCGGCCACTGGCGGCCGGAACTGTTATCGGCACGATGCGGCCGGACGATGAAGCCCTACCGCCCTGCCGGCGGCAGCCCGAGCTGCTTGCGACGCCATAGCGGCACGCTCGCGAGCGGATCGACGTGAAACGACGATCCCTGGAAGCCCTCGAACGGCTGGAGCGTGCCGGGCCGGAGCACCGCGGGCTGCACGATGTAGGCCGCGTCGCCGAGCCCCTCCGCCGCGCCGCGCCGCGCCATCGTCACGAGCACCGCGCCACGGATACGTCGCGTCGATTCGATCGCGAAGTCACCACTCTCGAATGCCGCATCGAGCTGGGCACGCAGCTCCGGGCTTCGCGTCGAAGCCAGGAGCATCGCGCGGAACACGGACGACGTGAGGTCGTGCACGGTGACGGTCGACTCGGCGACCAAACGCACGGGACGTACCTGTTCGAGCCAGGCGCTCATCTCACGACGCCCGACCGGATTGTCGGGCGCGGAGAGATCGTCGGGAGGCCACGCGGCCCAGGCTTCGAGATCCGGCGCACGCGTGTCGTACTCGACGCGCACGCGGTAACGTCCCGGCTCGAGCCCGTCTTGCACGTACGGCCAGCGCACTTCGAAGCGCGCTTTCTCGCCGGGGCCGAAGACGATGAAGCTCGACTCGTAGAGTTCGTCCTGCTTCTTCGGGCCGGGTCGCCGGTCGAGTCGCACGCTCTTTCCGTTCGCGTCCGCGACGTCGATCGAGATACGCGGATAGCGCCGGTGCCCGAGAGAATCGTAGAGCGGTCGAATCAGACGAATACGCTCGGTCGACTCGTTCGTGAGCTCGACGCGAAAGACCGCGTGCTCGCCGACGAGCAGATCGACCGGCTCGACGATCCGCATGGACACGCCGCTCGACTTCGAAGCCTCCTGCAACTCTTCGGCAAGCGCGCGATCGGCAAAACACGCCCACACCGACACGAGGACCACAGCAACGCAACGCGATGATGCACCGCGTGAACATCGGGACGACATGATGGAAGCTCCTCTTCGATCGATCGGTGCGGTCCTCATCGGTTGCGCTCGACGTAGGGTTCGAGCAGATGCTCGGGATCGAGCGTCGCGAGGACGGCTTGCAAGCGCGTGACGTCCTCGGCGCGGCCCTTCTCTTCGAGCTTCGAGACGAGGAGCTTCCCGGTGAGCCCCGGCGTCATGTTGAGTCCATCGAGTGTTCCCGCGGCTTCGGGCGCGCGCTCGTACGAGCCGAGGATCGCGACGAGAGCATCGTCGAGTCGTTCGTCTTCGATCGCGAGACGCGCGCGCCCGGCAAGCGCCAGCGCGATGTTGAAGTCCGACGATTCACGGAACTCGGGATCGGCCTCGATCGCCCGCTCGTAGTGGGCGATCGATCGCAGATAGGCGGCCTCGGCGCGCTCCGAGTCGTTGGCGCGACGATGATATTCTGCCGCGACGAACGACGCGAGACCGGCGTACCAGCCGAGACTCGCCGAGGCGTCGTCCTCTCCCGCCATCGATTCGTAGCGTTCCTCGAGTCCTTCGACGCCGCGGCGATCGAGCAGCACCTGGCGCAACCGCGAGTGCAGATCCGGCGAGCCCGGGTAACGCGCCAAGCCTTCGTCGAGCACGCGCGACGCGTAGCGGTTCGCGCCGAGCCACGCCAAGAAGTCGTAGTGCCAGACGACCTGTCCGACGTTCCCGAGCGGATGACGCGCGAGTACGTTGTACGACGAGTGCACGTCGGTCAACCAGCGCGGCGACCACCGTTCCTCGTTGGCGACGGCCTCCTTGATGCGCTGGTAGCGCCCCTCCGCGAAGATCGTGAGCACGGCCATCGAAGCCCAGTCGTCCGCGCCATCCGGCACGCTTTCGACCGCGGACTCGGCCAAAGCGTAGGCCTCCTCCCGCTCCCCCAGATAGTACGTCGTCACGGTCACGATCGACTCGACGGGCCACCCCGACGCACCGAGCTTCTTCGCTTCGAGCGCGGCGCGGCGAGCTTCGTCGTAGCGCGACCGCGTCACGCGTCGAGCCGTCCGCGGATCGGCCGTGAGCAACGCGCCCGATTCCGACACGATGCCGGCTTCGCCCGCCGTGCTCCGTGCGAACGCGAGCGCCGAGCGTGCGACTTCGAGATGCGCTTCTGCGTCCATCGGCTGCTCGCGCGCGGCCTCGCTCTCACGGTCGAGACGCGCCATGAGGTCCGCCCAATCGGGCAACTCTTCGGACTGCGGCGCAGGGTACGAACCCCCTTGCGCCGGCTTCCAAGCATCGGCATTCACGGGGCCGGATCCCGACCCGAGGCCGCGATGCACGACCGAGAGCCACTGCGCGCGCGTCGACGAGGACGACTCTCCGATGCGTTCGAGCGCATCGAGCATCTGCGTCTTCTCGTCTTCGTTCATCGGCGCGCGCAACGCTTCGGCGATGAGGTCGACGTTGTCGGCGGACGTCGTCTTCGCGAGCGTCTCGCGCGCGAGATCGATCATCTCGGGATCGAACCCGAACAACGCTTGCCGCAGCATGTCGGGCGGTGCCGCATCGGGATTCTCTTTGGCGATCTCGAGCAACTGGCGACGGGTCTCGGCATCGCCCTCACGATACGCCTGTTCGACCGCTTCGCGATCGCGCGAGTCGCGGCTCGTCACGCGCTCGAAGATCGGCCGGTCACCGCGGATCTCGGTGATCGGACCCTCACCCGCTTCGTCCGCACCGACTCGAGCTACCTCGCGGCCCGCGATCCGCGGGTGCACCTCGGCCTCGGCGACGTCGCGGTCGTGCCGTCGATCGAGGTCCGCTGGCCCGACGGACGGACGGGGCGTCTCGATTCGGTCGATGCCGATCGCGTGA
>JAUIME010000702.1 GCA_030433195.1 bacterium | reverse complement strand
GAAAAGCGTCAGGACCGCGAGGTTGCTCATCGTCGCGACGAGGCCGAGGTCGCCGATGAGCGAGACCGCGATCGCGAGCACCGTTGCGAGAACGATCGCGAACACCGGGGTTCCTGTGCGATCCCAGACGTTCGCGAGCTTGTCGGGCATCCAGTCGGTGTCGCGGCCCATGTCGTAGATCAGCCGCGAGCCGCCGAGAACGTTCGACAGGATGGTCTTCGACATCGCCACGAGCGCGATCCCCGTGAGCACGACGCCCCAGACGTCGCCCCACTTCTCGGCGAGCACCTTCGACAGCGGCCCGTCGGCGCCCGACAGGTCGCTCCACTCGAGCGCACTCACCGACACCACACCGATCGTGACGTTCACGATCAGCACGACCACGCCCGACGTGAGCAGCGCGCGCGGCATCGTCGACCGCGGCTTCTTCGTCTCTTCGACGCTCTTGATGACGTCTTCGAAGCCGACGTACGCGAAGAAGGCCATCGCCGCGCCGCCGAGGATCCCGGCGACGCCCGCGTCGGACATCTCCATGAGATCGCGCGACCCGATCGAGGGCCCGGCTGCCGCAACGACGAGCGCGAGGCCGATCAGCGTCACGATCGTCGCGCCAATGTTGAACCACGATGCGCCGCGAATCCCGATGACGTTCACGGCGCCCATGAGCACGATGACCGCCGGCGCCGCGACGCGAACCGGCACGTCGACGAGCCGCCCGAGGTATTGGGAGAACGCGATCGCGATCGTCGCCGCCGCGACGACGCCCGTCATGAACAGCAGAATGCCGCAGACGTTCGCGAACGGCCGCCCGAAACCGCGCGCGATGAACTCGTAGCCGCCGCCCGCGTCGGGATAGCGCGAGACGAGCTCCGAATACACGCCCGCGCACAACAGCGCCGCCACCGCCGCGATCAGCAAGCTCATCCAGATGGTCGCGCCCGCGAGGCCCGTCGCCTCGCCGATGATCGCGTACGTCCCCGCGCCGAGCACGCCACCGACGCCGAGCATCACGACGTCGCGGAACCCGAGCACGCGACGAAGCGCCCCCTCCTGCCGCTCTTCACCCATCGACCCGCACCACGCTCCCTGTCCCGACGCCGGTCAATCACCGACCGCCGGAAGCCGAATCCGAAGCGGCTCGTCGGCCCCGAGGTTGCGATCCGCCTCGACCCGCCACGACGCCCGCATGCCATCTCGGATCCGTAATACCACGCGACCCGACCGCATGTGCGCAAGCGTACCACGTCCGTCGACGAGATCGACGATCGGCGGTTCGACGATCCCGTCCGTCGCATAGGCAGCCGTCGAACCGCTGTTCAAAACGAACTCCCACGCTTTGCGCAGCGGGTCCTCCACCTGGACCGACGCATCGGCGAGCGGCCGACCGTTCGCGTCGTAGACCTCGACCGGGATCTCGCCGACCGCGAGCCCGGCGAAGTTCTCGAGGGTCACGGGCGCATCGGCCGCAAGAGTGACGGGCTGACCGCCGTAGGCATAGAGGGTCTCCTCGAAGGTGCGCCTCTGGCCGCCGAGCGTTCGCGTGACCTCGTGCGCGCCGAGATGCTGCACGAGGTGATACCGACCTTCGGGTAAAGGACGCAAGGTGAAGGACGCATCGGGAAGCCCGACGACGACGTCCCACTGCGAACCGGCGGGGTCGCGTCGATCGGCGACCATGCGCAATCGCGGGCCCGCGATCCCGTGGTGCGAGTACGCGCCCTTGTACGATCGCCCCGACCCGGTCAGCGTCGCTACGAGCGGCGGCATCACGATCTCGCGATCCTCATTTGCGGCGAGCTCGAGCGTGCGCTCGAGCCGGAAGTCGAGATCGTACGCGCCGAACGCGACGGTATGGCGCCCGGGCCGAGCCACGACGACATCGAAGTACGGCGCACCGTCCTCGGGATCGACGAGCTCGCTGACTTCGCACGGCGGCATCGGCATCCGATACCGCACGAATCCGAAACTCGACATGGCTAACGCATTGTAGGCACCGCCCGACAACGCACCGCGCGCGACATGGCACCACGCATCCTCGATGGCGTCGGGAACCTCGGGCAGGACCAGCCGAAGGCGCGGGCGCTCGTCGCGCCGGCAATCGACGGTGCGAACGACCGCATCGCCCGATGCGAGCTCACGCGCCGGATCGTCGTCGGTGAGATCGAGCACGAGCGACCCGACGACTCGGCCGTCCTCGAGCCGGCGCATGGTGACGTCGTAGCGACCCGGCGCGAGCCGCGCCTCGACCGTCGAACCCGCACTCCCATACAGAATGAGCGACGGATCCTCTTCGCCTTGCGGCACGACTTGCACCCACGCGTTGCTCGCGACGCGCTCGAACCGGACACGATGCGTCCGCGGGACGAGATCGACGACGACGTCGCCGTCCGCTACGACGAAACGCTGCGGCTCGTAGTCGTTCGCGTAGACGAATCCGACGACGTGCATGGCGGGGTCGGTCCGAAAGCTCGTGCGACCGCCGCGGTCGGTATCCTTCGTGACGAGCGCAAATCGCCGGAATCGCGAGACGTCGTAGGAATCTGCCACATCGAACGAAGTCGAGGCGCGAAAGACCGCATCGAGTCCGATCGTCGCTTCCACCGGGGTGCCCGATCGTGCGTCGCGGACCTGCACGCGTGTCGTTCGCGAGAGGCTCCAGTCGACTTCGATCTCGACAGCTGGCGGATCGTCGGAGCGGTAGGCGTCCCGGTTCGTCAGCATCCGCATGATCCGCGGTACGTGACCCGGTGCTTCGGCGCGCAGCCACTGGCTCGTGCGAGGTGCCTGGATCGGCTCGCCGGTCGACGGGATCGGATACCAGCGCTCCTTGTGTCGCCACGACCACGAGACGCTCGACGACGGCTCGCCCGAAACCGTGCGTCGCAGCTCGCGGGTTCGGTCGAACACGTAGCGCACGGGCTCGTCGAAGTCGGCGGGCGTTCCCCATTGGCCGACCTGCTTGACGCCACCGACGACGTGACACAGTCTTCGCTCACTGCCGAGCCAACGCAAGACGATCTCCGCTCGACCGTGCGTCGACGTTCGAATCGTGAACGCGCCGTCGGCATCCGTCGCCGTATCCGACATCGACGAGAGCTGCACGCCCTCGATCGGGCGACCGTGTACGTCGACGACGACTCCGTTCACGGCACGTGTGTCCCGCGAAAGGAGAGCTTTG
>JAUIME010000701.1 GCA_030433195.1 bacterium | reverse complement strand
GCTCACGGACGACGACGGCCGCTACCGCTTCGACGAGGTCGAATCACGGTACGGCCAGACGACGATTCTCGTGCGCGCTGACGAGTACGAGAACGCGTATCGCAAGATCGAGCTGAGCCCCGGGCAGGTGCATGCGGGGGAAGATTTCGTCATCGGTCGCACGGCCCCGATCACCGGGCGCATCGTCGATACGAGCGGTCGGCCGTTGCCGGAGGTGACGCTCGACTTCATCGCCGAAGACGACCGAACCAAGGGGGTTCGCGCCGACACCGAGACCGACGCGGAAGGCCGGTTCGTCGCATCGAAGACCGACGATGGGTGGTGGATCCCGAGAGCGTTGCGGTTGCCTGACGCGCGTCCGGGATCTCGTTGGCGCTACAACTCGCTTCCCGCGATTCGCGGCGGATCCGTCGACGTCGAGATCGTCGTGCCCGAATATCGACTCGGGTCGACGACGCTCACGGCTGAGCTGTTCGACGCCGCGACGGGCGAGTCTGTCGAGCCGGCCGAAGCGCGCATGTACTTCGACCACGAAGGTCTGGCTTCGAACTACTACGATGCTCGACCACGCCTCGAGCCTGGCCGCGTGATCGCCGAAGGGCTCTGGCCGGGCGATTGGAAACTGGTCGTACTTTCGAGTGAGGGTCGGGGTGCCATTCGCGTGATTCGGATCACCGAGGGGGACGAGGATCGTATCGAGCGCGTCGAGTTCGGCGAGCCGGCCGTCGTGTCGGGGCGCGTCATCCTCGACGGCGTCGATCCTTCGCCGCGTGCGCGAGCCTACTTGGCTCCGATCGGTCCGCGCATCTCCGCGGGCTGGGGTACCGACGGGCCCCGTGAGCAGGTTTCGGGTGCGATCGAAGCCGACGGCTCGTTCCGTGTCGAGAACGTCCTGCCGGGTGAGGGGGTGTTGCTGCTCCAAGGCATACCCGGCCACGGGGCGGCCGTTCCGCTCGTCGTCGAGCCGGGCGGCGACCACCACATCGACGTGACGCTCGAGTCACGAACGACGGTCGCGTTTCGAACCACCGCGCCCGTACCCGCGCTCGCTCACTACCTCCGGATTCGCTCGCTCGACGGCATCGATCTCGATCCGATCGGACTCGGTTCCGAGGCGGTCTCGTATCGTCCGACGAGTGGAGGCGGGGATCCGACGGCCGAAGTCCACGTCGCGTTCGATCTACCGGAAGGCCGCTACGCATGGGAGATCAGCTTCCCTCGCCATCCGCGCACACCCGGAAGTCGTGAGCTCGCGTTGCCGCAGTCGGGCGAGTTCCACGTGACGTCGACCGAGCCGATGGAGATCGCCGTGCCCGTGGTGCCGGTCGAAAACTGAGGTCTTCGTTGCGAAGGACCTCCGTAGGTGAAGGTCCGTTGTCGGTCGACCGTGTATCGTCTTCCCGGCGCTGCGTACGTGTATCGCTTCGACGGGAGCGCGTGGCATCAAGAGCAGAAGCTTTTCGCGTCGGACAGCGCGAGTCTCGACGAGTTCGGTTGCTCGGTGGCCGTGAGCGGCGACACGACGGTCATCGGCGCAATGCGCGACGACGATCGAGGAGAGTCGTCGGGCTCGGCCTACGTGTATCGCTACGACGGTGCCGCGTGGACCGAGGAGGAGAAGCTCGTGCCGACGGACGGAGTGCTCGAGGATCTCTACGGGTACTCGGTGAGCGTGAGCGACCGTACTGCGCTCGTCGGTGCGATCTGGGACGACGACGGTGGCAATGCGTCCGGGGCCGCGTATCTCTACGCTCCGAAGGCCGAGTTGCGTTGTCGCCGGGGCGATGTGAATCGAGGCCAATCCGCGACGGCGACCGACGTGCTCACGATCCAAGGTGAGACCGGTTGTTGCTGCGGCGAGCGACGGGTCACGGTGGCGCTCGATTCGCCGATCGAGATCGCGATGGTCGCACCGCCCGCCGGCCCGGCGCCCGCGCCGTTCGCGCTCTACGTGTGGTTCGGTGCTCCAGATCTAGCGAATGATTATCCGCAACCGTGGAGCATCGGGACGATGTGCTTCCCGAGCTTCCTAACGATCGGCGTTCCGAAGCCGGCGCGCATTTTCAACAACGCCCGCCATCGAGGGCTGCTCGGTGTGCCGGACTATCCCTCCAAACCCGCGCCATCGATCCTCGTTTCGCGTCCACAAGGGGTCTCGACGCCGGTAACGGCCACGTTGCAGGGGCTCATCGCCGACAGCGGGTCGGCAGGCGCTGTTCCCGCGAGCGTCACGAACGCGATCGTTCTCGAGTTGCGGTGAGTCTTGCTCGTCGCGTGCGTCTCCGGCTAGGATGGACGCGTCGCAGACGCCGATGCTTGCCCTGCGATCGGATCCGGTACGGTGATCGAGGTGCTTCCGTGATCGAGCGCATGGGATACGGATTGATGGCGATCCGAGGGAACGTCGCGTGTTGCTTGTGGCTCGTCGCTTCGGTCGCGGTCGGTTGCGCGTCGACAGCGAACGACACCGGCGACGATGACGGCGGCGCTTACTTATCGATCAACGGTTGGGTGCCGAGCGCATCGGTCGCGGCCCGAGTCGAGGCGTTGGCGGCGATCGGTTCACGCGAAGAGATCGGGGAAGAACTCGTCGCATTACCGGCCGAAGATCGCATGACGCTGCTGCGAGCGGGTCTGCGCTCGCGCGATCTCGACGTCGCGTCGATGTGTGTTCACTTCCTCGACATGGAGAACCACGGGATCGACTTCGCCGAATCGAGGCGCGCTGCCGACGTCATCATCGAGTCGAGCTTCCGAGGCGAGGGCGCGTTCCCGCTCCCCTTGTCGCGGCTGCTCGAGTTCGGCAACGCCGAGGACATGGACGAGGTCTACGAGCGACTGCTCGACGTCGACGACACGGAGGACGGCAACCCCTATCTGCACGCTGAGGACGGCATCGAGTGGCTACACAAGCTGACGTGGGGGAAGCACATCCCGATCCTCGTGCGCCTTCTGAATCGGCACGACGGTCCGATCGCCGATGCGTGCTACCACAACCTCCTGCTCGCCATCGCGTACAGCGACCGGAACCGTCAGCGCGTCGCGCGGTGCTTGTTGCGTGAGAACAACAGCCCGCTCATCCCGAACGCCGGAGTCGATCCGGGCCTCGCCGGAATGGTCGACCTCGTCTATTGGTATCCCACCGAGATCGATTCGCAGTTGCTGCGGATGGGGACGGGC
>JAUIME010000700.1 GCA_030433195.1 bacterium | reverse complement strand
AGTGCGTCGGTCCCGACGAGCAATACCTCCTGAAGATCGACACGAACTTCGACGGGGACTTCACGGACCTCGCCGACATTCGCGTCGTGTATCGCGGGAACCAGCTCCGGTTCGAACAAGGGAACGGGAACCCGTTCCCCTGGAGCGGCGAAGTGATGATCGGCATGGCGGGCGCTTCGAAGGCGTGCATCTGCGCGAACGAGAATCCCGACACCGAAGACATCGAGATCGCGGTCCACAACTTCAGCCAGCTCGATCCGGTCCCGACGTGCTTCATCGTCGATGCGATCGCGGGCTCGCTGGTCGACATTCCGCCGGAAGACTTCCTCGACGAACCGATCCTCGTGAGCATCGCGAGCCCGGACGTCTCCCTCACCAAGCGCGTGCGAAACGTCACGCAGGGAACGCCGTTCAACTCGCTCGGCACCGGCGCCAACATCGGTGACACGGTCGAGTTCGAGATCGTCGTGACGAACACGGGCAACATCGCGCTCGATCCGACGACGGTCACCGACAACATCAAAGCCGGCTTCGCGAATCCCGTCCTCACCAGCGGCACGGGATGCTCGATCGTCGGTCAGAACCTCACGTGCAACCTCGGAACGCTCGCCCCCGCTGCGAGCGTCACGATCACGTATCAAGCCCAGGTCGCGTCGGGTGCTTCGGGCATCTTGCGCAACATGGGTGTCGTCACGGGTACTGCGCTTTCGGAAGGGACCGGCCCGATCTGTGGCGGCGAAGTCGTCACGGACAACGACGACACGCGCGTCGTCGTGCACGAGCTCGTCTGCGACAAGCTCGTCTCGCTCGACGGAGTGAACTTCTTCCCGAGCGTCAATGCGGTCGTCGGCCAGACGGTCACCTTCAAGGTGTCGGTCACGAACCCGAGCTTCGCGCCGCTTCCGACCGTGACCTTCAGTGATACGCTGCCGGCCGGCTACACGAACATCGTCAGCCTCGATGGTCGCGTCACCGTGAGCGGTCAGACGCTCTCGAGCCCGAACATCGGACCGCTCGCGAATCAGGGCGGCTCGACCGAGGTGCTCTACCAGGCCGACATCGCCCCGTCCGCGACGGGTACGCTCGTGAACACGGCCATGATCAACGGTACCGCGCAAGACGGCACGAGCACCGCGACTTCGTGCAGCGCCGACGTCGACGTGGTCAACCCCGCGATCGAGTGCGAGAAGCTCGTCTCGCTCGACGGTATCAACTACGTCCCGAACGTGAACGCCGTTCCCGGACAGCGACTCTTCTTCCGTGTGATCGTCACGAACACCGGCTTGGCCGACTTGTACACGGTTTCGGCCATGGACACGCTGCCGCCGGCGTTCTCGAACATCATCGTGACCCAGGGCGCTTGCAACGTGAGCGGCCAGGTCGTTCAGTGCAACGAGATCGGTCCGATCGCCGCAGGCGGTCAGGTCGTGATCGAGTACAACGCCGAGTTCAACGCGAGCTCGGGCGTCCACACGAACCTCATGTTCGTGAACGGTACGGCCGGAACGCCCGGAAACCCGGGTGAAACGGTCTCGAGTAACTGCTCCTCGAGCGTGACCGGACTCGACCCCGACATCCTCTGCATCAAGGGCGTCAGCACGACTCTCGGCAACTACGGGCCGTCGGTCGAAGCCGCCAAGGGTCAGACGGTGTACTTCGAAGTCCAGGTCGTCAACAGCGGCAACGCGACGCTGTTCGACGCGACCGTGCAGGACATGCTCCCGGCCGGTCTCGTGAACCCCGCGATCGTGAGCGGCAACTGCACGATCAACGGCTCGACGATCGACTGCACGACGGGCCCGCTCGCGCCGGCGCAGATCGCCACGATCGTCTACAGCGCGGTGGTCGGCGTCGAGAACACGACGCTCGTGAACAACGTCACGGTGACGGGGATGCCCGGAACCGCCGGCAACCCCGGGGACGTGGTCGCGAGTGGCTGCAGCGCTTCGGTGGTGTCGCCGGACGTCGAAATCATCTGCGACAAGCAGATCTCGGTCGACGGAGTGAACTACTTCCCGTCCGCCGAGCTCGTCACGGGCCAGACCGCGTACTTCCGCGTCACCGTGACGAACAACGGCGCCGCGCGCCTCGAGACCGTGACGCTCGACGACGTCCTGCCGAACGGCTACGCCAACATCCTCGTCACCATGGGCGCGACCTGCTCGGTGAACGGGCAGACCGTCCACTGCGATCAGCTCGGGCCGTTGGATCCCGGCCAGTCGAGCATCGTGGAGTACCGAGCGACGGTCACGGCGACGAACCCGCCGACCGAGATGCTCGTGAACACGGCGATGATCGTCGGTACGCCCGGCACCGTGCAGAACCCCGGTGACGACGTCACGAGCGAATGCAGCGCCATCGCGAACATCATCAGCCCGAGCATCGTCTGCGAGAAGCAGGTGTCGATCGACGGCGTGACGTTCCTCGACCAGGTCAGCGCTTCGACGGGCCAGGTCGTGATGTTCCGCGTCACGGTCACGAACGATTCGTCGGGGCCGGTCACGCTCGATCCCGTCCAGGTGGTCGACGCGTTGCCCGCAGGCTACACGAACGTCATGGTCGTGAGCGGCAACTGCAACGCGGTCGGCAACATCGTTCAGTGCGACGTCGGCCCGCTCGCCGAAGGCGAGTCCGCCGAGATTCTCTATCGCGCCAAGGTCGCGGCCACGACGGGCTCGCTCGTCAACACGGCGACGATCCAGGCGACGCACGCGGGCGGTGACATCCTCACCGACTGCTCGGCGATCGTCGACGTGGTCGAGAACTCGATCGTCTGCACGAAGGAAGTGTCCAAGGACGGCGTCACCTTCAAGGACTCGGTCGGCATCGCGCCGGGCCAGCTCGCCTGGTACCGCGTGACGATCTCGAACGACGGCGACTCGGACTTCTTCACGCACACGCTCAACGATGTGCTTCCCGCGGGCCTGACGAACGTGACGATCCTTCAGGGTCCGAGCTGCGTCGTCGCGGGCGGCAACACGATCTCGTGCGGCGACCTCGGTCCGCTTCCCGCGGGCGGTCCCGATACGGTGATCCTGTATCAGGCGCGCCTCGTCGCGACGAGCGGACCGCTCGTCAACACGGCGCAGATCACCGCGACGCCCGGCACCGAGATCAATCCGGGGACCGTCCTCTCGACGTCCTGCCCCGCGACGGTCAACGTGCAGACGCCCGAGATCAT
>JAUIME010000699.1 GCA_030433195.1 bacterium | reverse complement strand
TCATCCCCTGGAGCGCGGTGCGCCCGCGCGTCGACCTGCGCAATGGCGAATGGGAGCTCGTGACCAACTTCACCGAACGCCGGCTCGAGAAGGGTCCGTCCTACGGTTCCGGCCCGGACAAGATCTACAACCCGATCTACCGAAGGGCTCTCTATTCTTACTACGATGCGGATCGTCCCGATTTCGATCGCATGAAGGACGGCCGCCACATCGTCACGCTGAGCCGCGTGCTCGGTGCGAAGGTGATGCGCGCCGGGAAGAAGATGGACACGGTCGAAGACCTTCTCGTCGACGTTCGAGCGGGGTCCTACCCGTCCGTCGTCCTCGGCAACGGCATGATCGTGAGTTCCGCGGAACTCAAGTGGGACTACCAAGAGAAGGCGTACGAGTGGACGCCGGCAGAGAGCGGGAACGCCGACTCCACATCGAAGGCGCACACCGTCCTCGCTTCGAAGATCGACGACTTCGACGTCGTCGTCGGCGGCGAGAGCTACGGCTATCTCGGCACGATCTACGTCGACACGAAGGATCGCACGCTCCAGTACGCGACCATCGTCGTCGGTACGACGCTCGGCCTCGGTGGCGAGGTCAAGGTGATCCCGTGGGACTCGGTGACGGTCGTGCCGCCGACCGCGTCGCGCTCGGGTTCACTCCGCGTCGGTCTCTCGAAGGAGATCGTGAAGCGCGCGCCGAGCCTCGATGGCACGCAAGGGTCGGATATCTACGATCCGGACTTCCGCGCTCGCATCGACAGCCTGATCGACGGCTGATCGAGCATACGGATCACGTTTCGAAATCACGAGTCTTCGGTGATCGCGAGAAGTCGCCGGGCCGCGGTTCACGCACCGTGGGTGGGCTTCTCGCGGTCACTGGAGCATCGACTCACGAAGGGAAAGGGAGGTACTCATGGCTCGCATCGCGATCGTCTTGGCGGGTGACTTCGAGGATTCGGAGTTTCGCGTTCCGTATGACCATGTCCGCAACGCAGGACACGACGTCACCATCGTCGGACACGAAGAAGGCCTCGTCGTCGCGGGCAAGAAGGGGCACGAGAACGTGGTGATCGAGCGCGAGGCGTCGAAGGTTTCGGCGGCCGAGTTCGATGCTCTCATCATCCCCGGCGGGTATTCTCCCGATCGACTGCGCACCGACGCGGCGGTCGTCCTGTTCGTCCGTCAGATGGCGGAGCAAGACAAGCTTATCGCCGCGATCTGCCACGCCGGAAGCCTGCTGATCGAGGCGGGGATCGTGAGGGGGAAGACGGTCACCTCGTGGCCCTCGATCCGAACCGACCTCGTGAACGCGGGGGCGCGTTGGGAGAACGTAGCGGTCGTCGAGGATGGGCATCTCATCACGAGCCGGCAACCGGACGATCTGCCGCCATTCTGCGACGCGATCCTCGCTCGGCTCGGTAAAGCCGTCCGGGTGTAAGCGATCTCGAGTTTTTCGAGCGGCGCAACCGACCACCGCGGATCCGGGTTACGCGATCGAAGCGTTTCCAGGGGCCTCGAGCCGATCAATTCGGACGCGCCGTCTCCGATAATGACAGGGAATCATCGGATGCAGAAACCGGCTGGGCGTAGGCCCCTCGTTGTCGAGGCGCTCGGCTTTGATCTACGACCCGGCTCGTGTTCGCACGAGTCGGGTCGCTTCATTTCGGGCTACGGGGTCTCGCGAGGGTCGCCGTCAGCTCGTCCATCGGGCTCTCCGGAATACCGGACGACCGACCCGTGATATCGTATCGGAATCGCCCAGGCCAGCGGTTGTCGATGAGCGCATCGAAGCCGGGACGCATCGGGCGACCACTTGTGACGAACTGGAGGGGTACCATGGCGGCTGACGCGCCGAAAGGCGAATACACGATCGTGCACCAAGCGGCGACGCATGGCGAAGCGCTCGTCGTGCGAGATCTCCTCGAATCGAACGGGATCCGCGTGATCATCCCCAACGAGAACAGCCCGTTTCCGGGCGTGGACCTCACGCCGTACTCTGCGGCGGCGGGTGCGGGTTGCGACGTTGCGGTGCCGGCCAGCGACGTCGCGAAGGCGAAGGCTCTGCTCGAAGAGCAACATCCCGGCGTCGGCCCGTCGCCAAGAGGAACGAAGCCGCATGACCCGTGGCCCCCGGACGGAAACCGAGTGGAAGCTCGCGATCGTGGCCGACGCGCCGGAGACGACGATCGAGCGCTGGTCGAACGCGCCGAACGAGCCGTTCGCGGAGGCGGCGGGGCGATTTCGGCTCGGACCCGCCCGCGAGGTGCGACAGCGCGACACGTATCTCGATACGTCCGATCGACGCCTCGGAGCGAGCGGGATCGCGCTCCGAGTGCGGACTCTCGACGCGAAGGCCGTTCCTCGTATCACGCTGAAGGCCGCGGCACTCACGATCGCTGACGGGCTTGCCCGCCGACCCGAAGAAGAGTTCGACGTCGACGATTCCACGACCGTGATCCCGCACGCGCGAGAGGTTCTCTCGCGGTGGGGCGTCGACCTTGCACTCACCGAATCCGCGTCTGCGACGCAACGGCCCGACATGCCGGAAACGGTGCGGGCGCTGTGCCGCGCGTTCGGTTTCGTCGTCATTCAAGATCGAACCACGCGACGCATCACGCGATCGATTCATGCAGAGCACGATCCGGAATCGAAGGACGAGAACGCGAGGCCGAGCTTGCTGGGCGAGCTCGCGCTCGATACGGTCACGTTCCCCGCGGGTGAACGCTTCGTCACGCATCGCGAGATCGAGGTCGAGGCGGTCGACGAAGACGCCGCCGGATCTCTCGAAGCGTTCGTCCGCGTGCTTCGCGAAGCGTCAGACGGCGAGCTCCAACCGTTCGACTCGAACAAACTGGCGCTCGGCTTCGAGCTCGAGCAAGCTGCGGCCGCGGGCGCGTTGGATCGACACCTCGACGAACGCGGGAACCTGCGGCCGTCGTTCTACCCATGGCTCGCCACTCGAAATTCGGAGCGGCGAGGGGGCAGGGTGGGCGACGATTCGCCCTGAAACGAAGACGGCCGCCGTCGGCAGTGCCGGACGGCGACCGTATCGATCTTCTCTTTGGTAACGAGCGGGCACCCGCCAGGTGCCACGCGACCCTCGAGGCGCGGCTGGATTACGGGCCGATGGGCTGCACCTGCGCCTTCGCGATGAGCTCGACACCTTTCTTCGCCGGCTTCTTCTTCGCA
>JAUIME010000698.1 GCA_030433195.1 bacterium | reverse complement strand
CGCGCACCTCGACGTCATCGTGACGGAATCCTCGCGCGACGCGCTCTTCGTCGTGCTCGGTGACGGAGCCGGCGGCCTCATGGAAGCGCAAACGGCTTTCTCGATCCGGCCCGGTCGTGCCGCGATCGGCGACGTCGACGGAGACGGGTTCGCGGATCTCGTCGTTCCGAATCGACGGGGTGGAGCCAGCAACGAAAGCTTCACGAGCCTCGGACTGCTGCGTGGTGACGGGACCGGCAACGTCACGGGGCTGGGGTTCCCGTTGTACCCCATGGCGAATCCGGTCGATCCCCAAATCGCGGACCTCGACAACGACGGGAATGCCGACTTCGTCTTCATCAGCAGCGTCGGCCTGAGCGCGTCGTTCGGTCGCGGAGATGGCACGTTCTTGCCGAGAGTACGCGTCGCGGTCACAACCGGATGCACGTTCGTCCTCGAGGACTTCAACGGCGACGGGATTCTCGACGTCGCCGTCGGCGGCTCCGAGGACACCGTCCAGATCGACGTGCGGCTCGGTACGGGATCCGGCGAATTCGGGGTTCCCACGTACTACATGCTCCACGACGGCGAAGCCGTCGAGTCGATCACCGCGGGCGATGTGAACGGCGACGGAAACGTCGACCTCATTTCGGGGACGAGCCGCGCAGCCACCGCGTTGACCGTACTTCTCGGGAACGGAGATGGGACGTTCCAAACGCCCCCGATCACGACGAGCTTGCCGCAGCGCGTGCGGCCGTTCGTGCCGCGTGGCGTCGTGCTCGGCCACTTCGATGACGACGCTCATCTGGACGCCGCCGCCGCGAGTGCTTCGACCGCGTTGTACGTGGCATTCGGGGACGGGAGCGGTGCGTTCACACTGAACGAGACGTTCGGCCTCAACATCAATCACCTCGCGACCGTCGACATGAACGACGACGCTCTGCCCGACCTCGTCGCGGCTTCACCCGAGGGATTGGTGCATGTTCTCCTCGGGAGCGTGAGCGGGGCCTTCGCGCCGATGCCCGGCGTGGCCGCGGCTACCACGTGTCGAGCGATCGCCTTCGGTGACTTCGACGGCGACACGTTCCTCGATGCCGCCACCGCAAACGGCGAACGCCCGGATGGCGGCGAAGTGTCGATCCTGCTCGGCGACGGTGCCGGCGGACTGACACTCGATGCGGTCTACGGGGCCGGTCAAGATCCGAACTACATCGTCTCGAGCGACTTCGACGTGGACGGCCTCGTCGACCTGGCCGTAACGAACGACTCCAGCGTGACGCTTTTCACGAACGGCGGATCCGGCACCTTCCGGACGTACCAAGAGATCCCGACGGACAACATCGCCTACGACGTAGTCCTCGTCGACCTCGATGACGACGGCGATCTCGATGCCGCCGTTTCGGGTGACGACGGTACGACTTCGATCTTGCGCGGGAATGGAACCGGTCAGTTCAGCATCGTCCAACAAGTCGCGACCGGCGACGAGTCGAGAACGATCGAGGCGCTCGACGTCGACGAGGACGGACGCATCGACTTGCTCGTGCAGAACGAGGGTTCGGAAGACGTCACCGTCCACCGCAACGGCGGTCCCGGAGTCGGATTCGAAGCGGCGGCGCGCTACGCCGTGAGTTCGGAATCGTGGCGTCTCCACATCGGCGACCTCACGAACGACGGTGTCCCCGATGCGGTCACCGCCGGTCGAAGGAGAGTCGTGATTCTCGCCGGCGACGGCAACGGTGGCTTTCGAGATCTCGATCCCCCGATTACCACGGGGTACTTCGACGTGCCGCGCAAGGGCGACATCGACGCGAACGGCACGCTCGACGTCGTCGCCGGGTCGTCCGAGCTCGTGTTCCTCGCAAACGACGGCCTCGGGACGTTCACGCGAACCGACTACCCGACGGCGTCCAGCGTCGACGACATCGTGATCGCAGCGCTCGACGGAGATGCCTTCCTCGACGTTGCGGCGGCGTGCGAGGATAGCAATCGTGTCACCGTGTACTCCGGTACGGCGACCGGGCTCGACTCGCGACGAGACCTCGTCACCGGAAGCGAGCCATCCGGGGTTGCGGCCGGCGATTTCGACGAGGACGGCAACACCGATCTCGTCGTCGCGAACGCAGGCGACGATACCGCGAGCCTGTTCTTCGGGGATGGCACCGGCGACTTCCCGAAGACCGACCTCATCACGGAAGACCTGTACCGCCCGTTCGGCGTCGCGGTCGGGAACTTCGACGATCTGCTCGATCCTGACGGACACCTCGACCTCGCCTTCTCCCTCCGCGAGCCCCTCTCCGTCGCCGTGATGACCGGTGACGGAACCGGATCCTTCGCGGAAGCGGTCGCCTTCCCGGTCAACAACGCATCGCACAATATCGTCACATGGGATTTCGACGGCGACGGGCACCTCGACATCGCCATCGGGGGCGGCTCGCCGGTCAGCAAGATCTACTTCGGTTCCGGATACGGGACGTTCCCCGACTCGATCACTCTCCCGGTCAATGGACGGTACCTCGCTCTCGCCGATGTCAACCGCGATGGCCGTGACGACTTGATCATGACCCACTTCCGTTCCTACCACGACGACCCCGGCTCGCTACACGTCGTTCTCGCGAACGACTCGAGAGACCCCACGTCGATCTTCACGTTCTCCGTCGGCTCTCCCGGCAGTGTCGTCGGTGGCAACTTCGACGACGAGCGAGACGTCGACGTGATCATCAGCGGATTCTCGTCGGACCCGACCATGCGGCTTCTTCGCAACCGTAACTTCGACCCGCTACGCTGCCGCGCCGGTAACGTCAACGACCTCGTCGGCGAACGCGCGGAAACGCTCACCGTGAACGAGTCGATCGGCGCGCCGAGTCGTGAAGTCGCGGTCGATTCGACGGACTCCATCCGCGTGGCACTCGAGCGCGCCCCGACGCCCGCGGCCGGCAGCAAGTACTACGTCGGTGTCTGGGCAGGCGCGCCCACGAAGGACACGACCGCGCGGGTTCCCGCGCTCATCGGTTACTCGTGCTTCCAGATGATCCGCAACCAGCCCGACTACCTCATGCCGATCGAAGTCGCGAACACGCTTCGGCCGACCGACCCGCGCCTCGATCCGCCGAGCGGCACCGCCACGGGAAACCCCGTGCCGAGCGAAGTGCTCGTGATCCCTGCGGGCCTCGCACCCGGAACGGTACTCACGGTACAGGGGATCCTCGGCGAC
>JAUIME010000697.1 GCA_030433195.1 bacterium | reverse complement strand
GTTGTCGATCATCAGGAGCATGGGCGGCCTCCTGCGTCGCTTCGAGCGGGCGTCGATCTCATGATTCGTCACTACCGATGCGCGGCGCGGCACCGCCGATCGCCGTGAGCAGCGCGCCGGCCTTGTTGATGGTCTCGTTGAACTCGAGCGCGGGATCCGAGTCGTACACGACGCCCGCGCCGACGCGAACGTAGAGTCGATCGCCTTTCTTCACGGCGCTTCGGATCGTGATGCACGAGTCGAAGTTGCCGAGGCCGTCGAAGTAACCGACGAGCCCGGCATACGGGCCGCGCCGACTCGGTTCGACCTCGTCGACGATTTCCATGGCGCGCAGCTTCGGCGCGCCCGAGACGGTGCCGGCCGGGAACGTCGCACGGATCGCGTCGAACGCGTCCTTGCCGTCTTCGATGTCGGCCTGCACCTCGGACACGAGATGCAGCACGTGCGAGAACGTCTCGACGAACATCTGTCGTGTGACGAGTACGCTCCCGGTCTTCGCGACGCGACCGAGGTCGTTGCGGCCGAGATCGACGAGCATGAGATGTTCGGCGCGTTCCTTCTCGTCTTCGAGCAGTTCCTTGGCGACGGCAGGCTCGCGCGCGGGGTCGTCGGGTCGGCGTCGCGTGCCCGCGATCGGTTTCACGAGCAGCTTGCCGTCGCGAAGCCGCACCATCACTTCGGGAGATGCGCCGAACAGATCGAACTCGTCGAACGCGAGGAAGAACATGTACGGCGACGGATTGATCGAGCGCAGGCGGCGATACGCTTCGAACCCCGTGTCGGGCCACGACGCTTCGATCCCTTGCGAGACGACGCCCTGCAAGATCTCGCCCGCGATGATCTGCTCGCGGATCGATTCGACTGCGTCGGTGAACTGCTTGCGCGGAATCTCGAACTGCAGCGCGGGCGTCCGCGATCGCGCGCCCGCGTCGCGCGCGGGCATTTCGGGACGCGTCTCGAGGAGCCGCGACGCGAGCTCGTCGAGGCGCCGTTCGACGCGGTCGTACTCGGCGCGCGCGACGCCCTTCGTTTCGGGATGCTCGCGGAACGCCTGAATCACGATGCGCTGGGACTGCGTGAGTCGATCGAAGATCAGGAAGCCGCCGTAGAAGCAGAACAGCAGCTCCGGCAGATCGAGCGGATCGGGCTTGTCGCGAAAGCGCACGCGCTCGAAGCGTTGCACGACCTCGTACGCGAGATACCCGACGCCTCCCGACGGCACGGGAATCGGAGCGGGGTGCACCGGCAGAATCCACTGTTCCTGGAACGCGGCGAGATCGTCGAGCGGGTCGCGGTCACCGATCGGCGCGTCGGCCGTCGTGCGGCCGAAGAACTCCGCGCGCAGGTGTTCGTTGCGTAGCTCGACGGTGCCGATCGGGTCGAAGGCGATGAACGAGTAACGGTCGCGGTCTCGCTCGCCCTCGGCGGACTCGAGCAGCACGCGCCCCTCGAGCATCGGGAAGGCCGTGGCCGGCGTGAGCCAGTCGGCGGCGATGTCGCGCGTGACGGAGATCGTGCGATGCGTCGCGAAAAGGGTCTCGAACGCGGCGAAATCGGGCTGGGGACTGCGTGTGTCGGTCACGGGGTCGGGTCCGCGGGTCGGGTCACGGGGAACGTCTCGAGCGTCCGTCCGCGCGGATCCGGACCGGATCCGGCGAATCGGACAGAAGCATACAACGTCATCGGACATCCGGGACGCGTGGGATGAGCGCTCTCGCTCGAGCGGGGCTCGAGTCGGCGTGGGGTCCTCGTCGATAGGAGGAGAGACGGTTCGCGTCGGGCCTCGGGAAGGCCCGCCGGCGCGATCCGTCGGTCTGCCTCGTTCCCGCGATCGGCGAGATTTGGCATACTCGGCGGTCCACGCCTGCGCGTCGGGGTCCGGAACCACGACCGTACCCGCTCTACAGGAGATTTTCCGATGATGCTGCCTTCTCACGCCTCGCGCCCGTTCGTCGGCGCGTTGCTGCTTGCTTTGTTGTCCGTGCTGTCCTTGGCGCCCGCGCACGCCCGCGAGGACGATGCCAAAGAGGCGCCGCCGTATCTCGCGCGACTCACGCTGCGCGGTCCGGTGCTCGAGCACGGCATGCCCGAGTTCAGTCTGCTGGCCGGCCCGACCCAGGCGACCACGCTTCGCGACGTCGAGAAGACGCTGCGTGAGATCGCCGACAGCACCGCGGCTTCGGGCCTGATCCTGAAGCTCGAAGGTCCGTCGATGGGCTGGTCGCAGCGCGAGTCGCTCCGCCGTGCGCTGCTCGAGTTTCGCGCCAGCGGAAAGCCGTCGTACTGCTTCCTCGAGTCGGGCGGCATGTCGGCCTACGTGCTCGCGTCCGCGTGCACCGAGGTGAGTTTGGCGCCGAGCGGCGGTATCGAGCTGCCGGGCGTCACCATGAGCAAGATGTTCTACAAGGACCTGCTCTCGAAGGTGGGGATCGAGATGCAGGAACTCCGCATGGGGCGCTACAAGAGCGCGGTCGAAGGCTTCACGCGCACCGAGCCGAGCCCGCCCGTGCGCGAAGAGACCGAGGCGTTGCTCGACGCGCTGTACGACGACCTCGTCGCGGGTCTGGCCGAGAATCTCGATCGCAAGCCGGTCGAAGTGCGCGCCCTCATCGATCACGCGATCTTCACCGCGAAGGAAGCAAAAGCCCACGGACTCGTGCACCACGTCGAGTACGAAGACGAAATGCGCGAATGGGAGTCAGTACGGAGCGCACGCATACCCAAGCTTCGAGAGTTAGTCGCAGGGTGGGAGAAAGAAGGTCGCGTTAGTGTGATCTCACGCGATGTCGCTGAGTCAGGAAAGTTCGCGATTTCAGCGGCCGAGGCCCTGTTGGCTTGTACGCCCGCCGTGTGAGCGGCGCCGCGCCAGAGGGCGGTGCACCGCCCGCCCTGATCTTCAATCCCAGTGAAAGAAAGTCCACGCCGATGTCCAAATCGACTCCTTCCTCCGAGATCCCCCAGCATCCCGATGTCTTTCGCCCCGAGGCCTTCGCCGTCTACGGCGAGAAGAAGATGGGCAAGGCCACGCTCTTCGAATCCGAGCGGATCCTGGTCGGGCTGAATGCCTTCGAGCCGGGGCAGGAACATGCACTGCACGCCCACGAGGGCATGGACAAGGTGTATCAGGTGCTCGAGGGGCGCGGGCGCTTCGTGCTCGAGGATCGGGAGTTGCCGATGGAGCCGGGCGTCAT
>JAUIME010000696.1 GCA_030433195.1 bacterium | reverse complement strand
GTAGACGTGGGCTGCGGCGTCCGCGGCGGCGTCGAGGAAATCCTCGAACTGGTCGAGCGCGCGCGTCGAGACGGGGCAGCGCGTCGAGTGCTTGAACAGGTAGCGCGGGCGCTCGGCGGTCGACGCCAGGAATTGATCGAGCTCTTCGATCGACGTGATCGCGTTGGAAGCGGCGGGGCTCATCAGGCGGTGTCCTATCGTGGGAAAGAGGCTCAAAACGGGAGTCTACCAAGCGCCTCGTTACCGCTGCGAAGTATGCTCTCGCGCATGGCCGCGCATCCGTTCGAAGAGAGGCCGCATCGCGAGTTGATGCGGCTCGCGTTCCCGGTCTTTCTGTCGCTCGTCGCCGAGCCGCTCACGGGGCTCGTCGACACGGCGTTCGTGGGGACTCTCGGAAGCTCGGCACTCGCCGCGCTCGGGGTCGCCGCGCTCGTCATGTCGGGCCTCTTCTGGATGTTCAACTTCCTCGGCATCGGTACACAGACCGAGGTCGCTCGCGCACTCGGTGAAGAGCGGCGCGATCACGCGCGCGACACGCTCGGAACCGCGCTTGCCCTGGCGGTGGTGCTCGGGGTCGGTCTCGTCGTCTTCGTCGGGCCGCTGCTCGGTCCGATCGCGGCGGTCATGGGCGCGGAAGGAGCGACGCGCGAAGGCGCCGTCACGTACTTGCGCATCCGCATTCTCGGCGCCCCGGCGGTACTTACCACGGTCGCGTGCCTCGGCGCGCTCCGCGGACTGCAAGACATGCGCACCGCGATGCGCATCGCGATTCTCGTGAACCTGCTCAATCTCGGGCTCGATCCGTTGTTGATCTTCGGGCTCGGTCCCGTACCGGCTTTCGGCCTCGCGGGCGCGGCGGCCGCGTCGACCGTGAGTCAGTACGTGGGCGCGGCGCTCGCGATCGCCGCGGTGCGCCGTTCGCTCGGTGCGTCGCGCAACTGGAACCTCGAGCGGATGCGGTCGCTGCTCGTCGTCGGTCGCGATCTGTTCCTGCGCACGGGCTCGCTCATGTTGTTTCTCGTGCTCGCGACGCGCGAGGCGACGCGGCTCGGTGACGCTTCGGGCGCCGCGCATCAAGCCGTGCGGCAGGTCTGGATCACGACGGCCTTCATGCTCGACGCGTACGCCGCCGCCGCGCAGAGTCTCGTCGGATACTTCGTCGGTTCGAATCGGATGCAGACCGCACGTCGGGTTGCGCGGGTCGCGTGCACGCAGGGGCTCGTGACGGGCTTCTTGATCGGTGCGGCGATGCTCGGCGCGACTTCGTGGGCCGTGCAGCTCGTGAGCGCCACGGCCGCGATTCCGTTCTACCCCGCGTGGAAGCTCGCCGCGCTCGCGCAGCCGATCAACGCGATCTCGTTCGTCACCGACGGCGTGCACTGGGCGACGTCCGACTATCGCTACCTGCGCAACGTCATGATGCTCGCGACGGGCAGCGTCGGCGCGGTGCTCGTCGGCCTCGGCGCGATGGGGAAGCTGTCGCTGACGGGCGTGTGGGCGCTCCTGGCCGTGTGGATCACGATCCGCGCGCTGTTCGGCGCGCTGCGGCTTTGGCCGGGGATCGGCGCGGCGCCGCTGGGGATGCGGGAATCGTGAACCGGCGACGCTGTAGCGCGGTGGAACGTCCGGTCGTGCGTCAGAGGTTTGCGAGTACGTCGAGCGTGGCGCTCGGTTCGGGGCGTCGCGTGTAGTCCGGATCGGCGTCGATCGCTCGGATCGTTCCGTCGCGGTCGACGACGATGCGTGTCGGCAGCGGAAGCTGCCACGAGTCGTCGCCGTTGTGCGCGGGAACGTCGAGACCGAACTTCGCGTAGACCTCGCGCAGGTCGTGCGGGAGTGTGAAGACGAGCCCGAGTCGCTTCGCGTAGGCGTTGCCGAGATCGCTCAGCACAGGGTACTCGAGGTTGTGGCTCGCCTTCGCTTCGGCGTTCTTTTGCGGGATCTGTGGCGAGATCGCGACGAGCGTGGCGCCCGCGTCGCGGATCGCGTCGTGATGGCGTTGCAGAGCATCCAGCTCCGCGTTGCAGTACGGTCACCAAACGCCGCGGTAGAAGGTCACCACGAGGGGGCCGGTCGCGAGCAGCTCTTTCGAGCGGACGGTCGTACCCTCGGTATCCGGAAGCTCGAACGCAGGCAGCGGATCCCCGATCTTCGGAAGATCGTCGAGGATACCGGACGTTCGCAGGTCGTCGGTCGCTCGGTGCATGATCTCGCGCATGTCGGCGGGGATCTTCTCGGCCGAGTTCTCGCGTAGGCTCGTGAGGCGGTCGCTCAAGGTTCTCATCGGGTCGCTCCTTTCGTGGAGGCGCTCGTTTCGTTGGGGGCGTGCGGCGGATAGTCCGTGTAGCCGGCCGCGCCGCCGCCTGCGTACCACGTCGAAGGGTCGGCAACGTCGGCAAGCGGCCAGCCGTTGCGGTAGCGCTCGACGAGGTCGGGGTTCGAGAGGTACGGCCGACCGATCGCGACGAGGTCGGCCGCGCCGCGTGCGACGGCATTTTCGGCCGTGTCCTGCGTGTAGCCGCAATTGGCCATGAGCGGGCCGTCGAACACGCCGCGGAAGTCTTCGAGCGTCATCGGTTCGCCGAGCTCGTGAAAGCCGAAGGCGAGCCCGTCCATCACGTGCAGGTAGGCGAGCCCGACGCGGTTCAGCTCGGTCGCCGCGTGCAGGAACGTCTCGCGATAGTCGGGCGATCCCATGTCGTTGAAGACGCCGTTGGGCGCGAGGCGCACGCCGACGCGATCGGCCGCGATTTCGTTCGATACCGCGTCCACGACGTCGCCGAGCAAGCGATAACGATTCTCGATGCTGCCGCCGTAGGCGTCATCGCGGTGATTCGTCTTCGACTGCAAGAACTGATCGAGCAGGTATCCGTTCGCCGCGTGGACTTCGACGCCATCGAAACCGGCTTCCTTGGCGCGGCGCGCGCCGGCCGCGAAGTCGGCGACGATGTCGGGGATCTCGTCGGTCTCGAGCGCGCGCGGCGTCACGTGCGCCTTCTTGCCGCTCGGCGTGTGCGCTTCGCTCCCCTCGAGTCGGATGGCCGACGGCGCAACTGGTCGTGCACCACCGAGAAAGTCGGGGTGCGACGCGCGTCCCGTGTGCCACAACTGCAAGAAGATCGGCGCGCCCGCTTCGTGCACCGCGTCGACGACGGGACGCCACGCCTCGGCTTGTGCGTCACTGTAGATGCCC
>JAUIME010000695.1 GCA_030433195.1 bacterium | reverse complement strand
ATCGAAGACGGCGTGCGCTTGCCGCAACCGTTCATCGACCTCACCGAGGAGATCAACGGCGGATGGGACCGCGGGCTGCTGGGCCTCGCCCTCGATCCCGACTTCCTGCAGAACCGCGTCGTGTATTTGCTCTACACGGTCGACCCCGTATTCGGCGAGCCCGACGACGATCCGTTCGCCGGCACGTTCTGCCGACTCACGCGCTACGAGGGAACCGTCGCGAGCGACGGCAACGTCGCCGACCTCGCCACGCGTACGGTGCTGATCGGCGAGACGTGGCCCGAAGGAATCCCGACCTGCGACGGATCGCACACGATCGGCAGCCTCGAGTTCGGGCTCGACGGCACGCTCTTCGTCTCGGCCGGCGACGGCGCGCACTTCGACAACGTCGACGCGGGCAACCGCGACCCCGAAGCGTTCGGCCCCGGCAAGTTCCCCGAGATCCAAGATGTCGGCGCGTTCCGCTCGCAGTTCCTCGGTTCGATGTCCGGGAAGGTGCTACGCATCGATCCCGCGACGGGCGAAGGGCTCCCGAACAACCCGTTCTGGACGGGGAACGCCGACGACGTCCAGTCGAAGGTGTGGGTGAACGGCCTGCGTAACCCGTATCGGCTGTCCGTCCGACCCGGCACGCCGGGCCCGGGGACGCTCTACATCGGCGACGTCGGCTGGTACGACTACGAAGAGATCGACGTCGCCAAGGGCGGCGAGAATTTCGGCTGGCCGTGCCGCGAAGGATCGGGACCGACCCCGTTCGGGTATCCGAGCGCGACCCCGGATCACAGCGGATGCGATACGATCGAAACGCCGGAAAACCCCGGTCCGCTGACCGATCCGCTCATCGAGTGGCATCACACCAACCCGAACCTCTCGAGCCCGTCGGGCTTCACGGGTCGCTGCGCAGTCGCGGGCTTCTTCTACGAAGGACTGTGCTACCCCGAGGAGTACCACGGCGCGCTGTTCGTTCTCGACTGGAGCAACAACTGGATCCGCGTGCTCGAAGTCGACGAAAACGACGCGTTCGTCGCCCTTCACGATTTCGCCGAGAACATCAACAACGGCGTCGACCTCGAGCTCCACCCCGTCACCGGCGACATCCTCGTCGTGAACATCTACCAAGGGCGCATCCAGCGTATTTCGTACCGGCAGTGCAGCACGTGCGATACCGGTGCGGTCAACGTCGGATGCGGGCTCGCCGAAGACAACCTGACGCTGAACGGCATGACCGGCGGCGACGAGCGACGCATCACGCTCGACGCTTCGACCCCGCTCAGCTTCGAGATCGCCGAGCCGAGCTCGCGAACCGGCGACGGCCAGACCAGCGCGGCTTGCATCTACGCGTGGCTCGACGAACCCGGCGAGGACGACACCGTCGTCGTGCCGCGCGACCTCGGCCTCATGTGCTTCGGCCCGTGGATCATCACCACGCGCATGCCCGCGAAGGTCTGGAACGCCATCGGCGCCCCGAGCAAGCTCGGCACAGACAACGGGCCGGGCGCCCCGCCCGTCATCCCCGACAGCGGCGCGTTCGAATTTCTCGCCGTACCCGGCGGCTTCGGCGGCTCCCTCACCGCGACATTCCAAGGCATCGTCGAAGACGACTGCTCGCGCGGCACCGCCTCGCTCAGCATCACGAACGGCTTCGTGCTGGAACTCGTCCCGTAACGATCACGCCAAACTCCGGAGAATAAGGAGCCTGATCGATGTCGAAACATGCTCTGCTCGTCCACGTGGTGCTTCTTGCCTTGCTCGTGTCGGCTCCGGTCGCGCGCGGCGCGGATCCCGCCAGCATCTTGATCTTCCCGCTGTACGATTCTTCGGGCGATCACGAGACTCTGCTCACCGTAACGAACACGAACGACCAGAACCGGTCTTGCGGGGATCGAACCCAAGAAGGTGACGTGATCGCGGAGTTCGTCTACATCGACGGCGAAACGCTCGGCGAGTACAAGGTGCAGGAGTTCATGGAGCCGTGGGACACGCTCACGGTCGTCGCGAGCCGGCACAATCCGAACTTCGAAAAGGGATACGTCTACGTCTTGCCGCGTGACCCGGCGTCGGGAGCGCTCCTCGCCTACGACTATTTCCTGGGGAAAGCGGCCGTATTCCCGGACGGCGGATCGCACTCTTGGAGCTACCGCGCGTTCTCGCTGAAAGCAGCGGACGGCCACGCACCGGTCGGCTTCGGGCGCTGCCGGCGTTCGTTCGCGGACGTCGATCGCGACGGCCAGGCCGACCTCGACGGCATCGAGTACGAAAGCCCCGTCGACGGGCTCGTCCTCCCGTCGTTCATCCAGCAAGACGGCGCCGTCGACAATCGCCTCGTCCTTCTCGCCTTCGCACGGCCGGCCGCCCAGATCCACTACGAGATGACGTTCTGGACCAACGACTCCACGCGGTTCAGCCGAACCGCGCTTCTCCCGACCTGGTGGTCCGGTCGATTGAACGAGATCACGCAGTTCGTCGAGAACCTCCGCGGCGACGACCAGGAACTCCCCGTCGTGGAGCAGACCGGGTGGGTGGAGTTCGCCGGATTCCGCGACCAGGTCCCGCCGACCTTCCGCAAGGAAGATCAACTCACGAGACGAGGCCGAGCGGTCGCCGTGGTCGGCGTCTTCATGCAGTACATCGAAGGCAAGGGGTACGCCGACGGCGGCGCGCTCGCTCTCACGGGCGACACGCCGATGCGCGGGTACTCGGTCCCCTAGCCGGCTAGTCCACGCACGATCCGTCTCCCGGACCCGAGATTCGTTCGCGATGGCGCCTAAGAAACCTCGCCGTCGATCGTCTTCGAGTCGAGGGCCCGGGAGTCCGGGGCTCACTCGAGAAGAGGTCTTCATGAACGTCACGAGTTGGCCGAGACGTCAGACATGGGCGTGGATCCTGCTCTTCGTCGGCGTCGTCGGGTGCGATACGAACCGCGCGCAAGAAACCGAGACGGCCCCGACGCTTCAGCTGTTTCTCTCGGGTCCCGAGGGCACGACGACCGTCGAACGGCTTTCCGATCTGGAGCTGCAAGTCGTCGTCGTCAACCCCTCCAGCGAGTCGACACTGACGATTCCGTTCGACGGGCAGCTCGATCTCGATCGCGCACCGTTCGTGGTGCGGATCTTGACGTCGCCGGGCAACGCCGTTCCGCAACCGGACCGACGCGTCGTGTCGCCTTTCGACCGCGAAGGCGTGTACGGCGACACCCTCG
>JAUIME010000694.1 GCA_030433195.1 bacterium | reverse complement strand
CGGCATGGCCACTCTCTTCCAGCGTGCGCAACAGCCGCGCGATCTGGTCGTCGACGTAGCGAATCTCACCGTCATAGCGCGCGATGTACGCCGCCGGATCGGTATCGGTCCCGTGGCGCGCGTAGGGCGGGATCTTGTCGAGCGGCAAGCGGACGCCGCGCGGGTTCTCGGCCGGGAACATCGTGTCGTACGGCGCGGGTGGCAGGTAGCGCGCGTGCGGATCGAAGTAGTGCACGAACAAGAAAAACGGGTCGCCGGCATGCTGCTCGAGCCATGCGATCGCGCGGTCGGTCGTCGGCTCCGCGGCGCGCTCGTTGGGTTGCTTTGCGGTCTCGGTGCCAAGCTGTGTGAGCTCGTCGTCATAGGTCGCGAACCCCTGCGCGAGGCCCGAGACGTCGGCGGCCATCGTGTAGCCTGATACGAAAGCCCCCGTCGCGAAGCCCTCGTCAGCGAGGATCTCCGCGAGCGTCCTGAAGCCCTCGCGAAGCGGTACGCCGTTGGCCGCGCCGTGTTCGTGCGGGAACCGCGAGGTGAGGATCGACGCGTGGGACGGTGTCGTGTCGGGAACTTGGCAAAACGCGTTCTCGAACAGCACCCCGCGATCGGCGAGCGCTTCGAGCGCGGGGCTCGTCGCGCGACGATAGCCGTACGCCGAAAGATGATCGGGCCGGCAGGTGTCGATGCTGATGAGAATGACTCGCGTCGGCGTTGCCTCGGGAGCCTCTCCCCCGCAACCTGCGACCGCCGAAGCGAGCACCACCGCCGCGACGGCGAGGAGCGCACCGCCAAGACGCGCGACCGCGATCGTTCGAATCCTCGTCCCGAAAATCATCCGTCCCCTTTCTGGTGAAATCGTATCCGTCGTCCGGCCTCTCACGTGACCGGCCAAAACATCGGTAGCATGAACGTGACGACGGCCCAGAAGAGGAGGTTGAGCGGCAATCCGATCCGAACGAAGTCGGCGAAGCGATATCCGCCGGGCCCGTAAACGAGGAGATTCGTTTGATACCCGAGCGGCGTCGCAAAGCATGCCGACGCCCCGAACGCCACCGCGAACACGAACGCCCGCGGATCCGTGACGCCGAACGACGACGCCATCGACAACGCGATCGGAACCATCAGCACGGCCGCCGCCGTGTTGCTGATGAGCGACGTCAACACCATCGTGATGAGGTAGACCGCCGAGAGCGCCCCCTTGGCGCCGAGCGGTTCGAGCAAACTGCCGACGACGTCGACGATGACCTCGGCCGTCTGCGTCGTCTCCATCGCCTTGCCGAGCGCGAGTGTCCCGGCGATGACGACGAGCACCTGCAGCGCGACCGATCGATACGCTTCGCGCAGCGGCACGCAGCCCGTCGCGATCATGAGGACCGCACCGGCCATCGACAACGTCAGGATGTCGAGGGCGCCGATCGTCACGGTCGCGATGATCCCGACGAGGATCGCGAGCGCGATCGGAGCCTTCTGCGGCCGTACGATCGAATCGGCGACCCCTTCGAGCAGCAAGAAGTCGTTGCCGTGACGCAGGCCCTGCATCGCGTCGACGGTCCCTTGCACGAGCAGGATGTCACCGAACCGCAGCACGAGCTCCGACACCTTGCGTCGCAGATGCACGCCGCGGCGCTGCACGGCGATGACGGCCACGTCGTGGACCTTGTGAAAGCCGACGTCGCGCACGCGCTGACCGATCATGCGAGAGTTCGGGCTCACCACGAGCTCCGCGAGCGTCGTCTCGCGCGGGCTCACGAGCAGCTCGTTGTTGGCGAGCTCGGGCGCGATCTCGAGCCCGTCCTTCTCGCCGAGGCCGAGCAACTCGTTCACGTCGCCCTTCACGAGCAGCAGATCGCCCTCGGCGAGCTCGACGTCGTCGAGCGGCGGCCAGAGAATCTCCTCACCGCGAATCACCTCGAGCGTGCGCACCCCCTTGGCCTTCGCGATGAACGTCTCGGGAAACCGCTGCCCGATGAGTGACGAGCCGGCGCGGATCTGGACTTCGGTCACGTATTCCTTGAAGTTCTCGCCCCCTCCCGCCGTGATCGTCGCGCGACTCGGCAGGATCCACCTCCCGACCACGAGAAGGTACGCGATGCCGATGAGCCCGAGCGGCACGCCGACCTTCGCGAACTCGAACATTCCGAGCCCGCCGACGAAGCCGTGATCCTTGTAGACCGCGTCGACGACGAGGTTCGTCGAGGTGCCGATGAGCGTGCACGTCCCGCCGAAGATCGACGCGAACGAGAGCGGGATCAGCAGCTTCGACGGACTCACCTCGAACTGTCGCGCGAGCTGGAGGATGATCGGGAGGAAGATCACGACGATCGGCGTGTTGTTGACGAACGCCGAGAGCGCCGCGACCACGAGCATCGTGTAGAGCAGCGCGAGTGTCTGATTCCCTGACGATGCGTGCAGGATCCCGCGCCCGATTCCGTTGACCGCGCCCGTGCGGATGAGCCCCGCCGACAGCACGAACATCATCGCGATCGTGATGACGGCCGGATTCGCGAAGCCCGCGATCGCCTCTTCGGGCGTCAGCAGATTCATCGGCGTGGCGGCATCCACGATGACGAGCACGATCGGGATCGAGATCGCGATGAGGTCGATCGCGATGATCTCGGTGACGAAAAGCACCAAGACCACGAGCACGAAGCCGATCATGAAGGGTATTTCCATGCCGCGTTTCCGAGCCTCCGTCGCCGCGTGTGGTACCGCCCTCCCCGCCTTCGGCGAGTATTATGGGGGCGGCCGCCGATTGTTGCAAGGCACTACCGCAAAACGAATTGACACCGTGCCGCCGAGTTGCTCCACTCTCCTCGACCGCCACCACCACACCTCGGGGACGACGTTTCGATGAGTGAATTCCACCAGTACTCGACGATCGCGACGCTGCACAATCTCTACGAGATCTTCGACCGCGACGAGTACCTCCACAAGCTCGAACAGAAGCTCGAAACGTACGCCCAGACGATGCGGATCGGGCTCGTGCTGCCGTCGCTGTTCTCGGAGCTGGACACGCCCGGCGTCTTGCAGAACATCGTCAACGAGATCAACCAGGTGAAGTACCTGCGCGAAGTCGTCGTTGCGTTCAACGGCACCGAGGACGAGCGCAAGTACCGGCGCGCCCGCGACTTCTTCCGGCAGCTCGCCAAGCCCGACCGCGAAGTGAAGATGGTGTGGGTCGACGGGCCGCGCGTTCAGGGCG
>JAUIME010000693.1 GCA_030433195.1 bacterium | reverse complement strand
ATCGTCAGCGCGAGCGCTCCGACATCGAGCTGGACCGATCGCGGCGAGTCGACCGGGGTCAACGGGGCGTTCGGAACGTGCAGGACCGCGACCCCGGAGAGTTCGTCGACGCCCACACGCTCGGCCGGATACTGCCGGCCGTCGAACGTCTTCACGTAGATACGCTCGGTCCCGGCCAAGGCGTCAGCCACGGTCACCACGAGGCCGCGATCGAATACGATCCCCGAGAAGTGCTCGGGAACGCGGCGTGCAAGCGGATCGGCTCCGTCCTCGAGCGCGCCGAGCGAATCGACGCGCACCACCGATCGCCCGAGCCGCGAAACGATGCGGCGCATGTCACGGTCGATCTGTTCGAGAGCGGTGCCCGGACGCGAGTTCAGGTGTCCGGGGGCCGGCTTGAAGAATCGAAGGGTCGTCTCGCGCCGAATCTCCGGCGAATCGGTATCCGCCGTTTGAGACCCTTCCTCGGAGGCGGCCTCGTCGTCGACCGATTCGTCGACGCCGGACTGACCGGGAGGCCCCCCTTCCGGTCGCGCGGCGACACCGGGCTCGACTTCCGGCAAGCTCGGATCTTGCAACCCGAGCTCTTGCGACGACGGATCTTGCGCCGGCGCTTCGGCAACACGGATCGCCTCCGCTCGCCCGCTCTCGGCGGGATCTTGCGCGAACGTGCCCGGGAACGCCAGGAAGCACGCGAGGATCAGCCCGAGCGTCGAGCGTCCGAGGACCCGGCGCCGCGCCGGTAGCGAGACGCGATCAGAAATCGTAGCCATCGCTCGATACCCGATGAATTTCGAGGGGAGCGGCACGTCGGAAGCCAGGATCGATCTCCTGCAGACGAACGTCGCCATCCACACGGAAGAGATCGCTCTCGAGCTCCGAAGCCGGAATGCTCTCGCGGTTCTCCGCGAGCGGTTCGGCGCCCGGCGTCGCGCCCGCGGGCTGCGTTTCCCACCAACCGAAGTCGCGCATCGAAAAACCGAACATGAAGGACACCAAGAGCAGCGCGGCCACGGATCCCAATCGCATCCAGAACACGCGGCGCACGCGAGGCGCCCGCCTCCCGGCATCGAGTTCGGCGATCGGCGGCGTTTCGAACAGCTGCGCCCGCACGCCCTCCCAGACGTCGTCGTCGACTTCGAAGTCGGGCCGCGTTTCCCGCACGACCTGCAGGTCGTCGAACGCTTGCTCGTAACGGCGCGCCTCGGCAGCGACCTCGGGATCTGCCGCGATCGCGGCCTCGACTTCCGCACGCTCGCGGTCGTCGAGTTCGCCGCCCACATACAGCGGCAACAGGTCCAATTCTTTTCGTTCTCGCGAAGTCATCTCGCTATCGTTCCTTTCTCGCTCTCACCGAATCGCCGTTCCCATAGTTCTTTGAACATCTTGCGCGCCTTGTGGAGTCTCCAACGCACGTTGGCGTGGGAGCATCCGAGCACGTCCGCGATGTCCAGGCAGGAATGCCCTTCGATGTCTCGGAGCGTGATCATCGTCTTGTACTTCTTGGGCAGCACGTCGAGGATGCTGCGAATCTGCTCGCCGAGCTCCCGCTTCTCGAGCGACTCGCGCGGCGATCGCCCCTTCGGAATCGTGTCTCCGACTCCGTCGAGCGAAACCGGTCGCCCCTTCGCCCCCTTGCGCAGAGCATCGATGCACAAGTTGGTCACGATGCGGTAGAGCCACGTGTAGAAGCTCTTCGAGGTATCGAACCGATCGATCGACCGGAACACGCGCACGAAGGCCTCTTGCACGAGGTCGAGCGCTTCTTCCTTGTCGTTGATCATCTCGTACGCGATCCAGAACGCCTTCTTCTGGTAACGCTGGACGAGCGCTTGGTACGCCGACTGGTCGCCCGATCGGCATCGTTCGATCAATTCGGCATCGACGGGATTCGCTTTCGAGCGCGCTCCCGCGGCCGAGGTTCGTACCGCGGCCTGCCACTCGCGGCCATCGATACTCATGGACAGTTCGTTCGCCATCGTACGCTTCCTGGTGCTCACCGGGATCCCAGGGTCACGGGCAACTCCATCGCCCGGCCTTTGCGGAGGATCGACAGCTTCAAGGTTCCGCCCGCTCCGGTCTCGCCGAGGACCGACACGAGCGCATCGCGCGAGCCGATCGCCTTCGAGTTCGCGGAGACGAGCACGTCGTTCGTGCGAAGCCCGGCCATCGCGGCCGGGGTCTCTTCGATCACCCGCGTCACGAGAATCCCTTCGTCTTCATCGAGGCCGAGCACGGCGCGCGACTGCGCGTCGAGATCGCCGATTTCGACACCGAGGTAGCCTCGACCGCTCGATTCGACTTCTTCCTCTTCGACGATCTCCTCCACCTCACCGGCTTCGGCGATCTCTTCCTCTTCAACGGATTCGGCTTCGATCGATTCGATCTCTTCCATGGGCATCGACGAGGCCGTCTGGTCGAGGCTCGCGGGACGCGATCCGAGCGTGACGGTCTTGTTCATCGCAGAACCGCCGCGGCGGATCGTCAGCGTGATCGAGTCCCCTTCGCGGAAGGATCGCAGCGTCTCGACGAGATCGTTGCTTCCCGACACCGACTGGTTGTTCACGGACGTGATGATGTCGCCGGCCTTCATGCCCGCCGACGCGGCGGCGGTGTCTTCGATCGTGTCGGTCACGGCAGCCCCGCCCTCACCGTCTGCGAGGTACACACCGAGGAAGCCGGGCCGCGCGTCGGCTCGGGCTTCGTCGCGGTTGCCGGAATCGTCGCTCGAGTCGGCCTCGTCCGCCGAATCGCCGACCGTCGCGCTCGATGCGTCGGCGCCGGCGTTCGATGCTTCATCACGCGCCATGAGCGGCACCATGACGATTCGCGTATCCGAACCGCGACTCAACACGATGGTGGCCTTCTTGCCGAGGCCCTTCGAGAAGATCGCGTCTGCAAGAGCGTCGACATCCGAAACGCGCACGCCGTCGATCGCGATGATCCGATCGCCTTCGCGAATTCCCGACTCCGCCGCAGGACTCCCTTCGGCGACTCCCACGACGTCGATACCGGGGGCCGAGCCGCCTTCACTGTTTTGAATCGTCACCCCGAGCCAAGGCCGAGCGCCTTCCTTCGCTTCGGCGCTCTCGTCCGGCGACGGCATCGACGGCATCGACGGAACGGCGACCGCTTCGTCCGCCGGACGCGGCGCGGGCGGCGTCGGCAGCACGATCCCGGGCTGCATGCGTCGCGCCTGCCC
>JAUIME010000692.1 GCA_030433195.1 bacterium | reverse complement strand
CTGCTCGCAACCGCCGACTTCAACGAAGACGGCTTCCTCGACCTGCTCCAATCGCTCGGCAGCGGATTCCGGACAGCCCACGGCAACGGTGATGGCACGTTCACGCTGCAGCCCTTCGTAGCGACGGCTGACATCGCCGGTCTCGCGACCGCCGCCGACACGAACGAAGACGGCCACGTCGACGTCATCGCCACCGATCTCACGAACGAAAGCGTGCATCTCTACGCCGGAGATGGATCCGGCAGCTTCTCGATCGAAGCCACGTTCCGCGGCGGGTCTCGGCCGTCATTCACTCTGCCGGCGGACTTCGACGAGGACGGGCACGTCGACCTCCTCGTAGGCGACTCCAGCAGCGACACCGCCCCGGTCAGGGCGATCAAGAATCTCACCTACAACTCGATCCTCTGCCGCCGCGGCAACGTCAACGCCGGCGCAGGTTCCGTCGCGAACGTCGTCTTCGTGAACGGGTCTCCAGGAGACGGCGCCGATCGTCTCATCCGTATCGCCCCCGACGATCCGTTCGAGCTGAGCGTGCTCCTTCCGCCGTCGCAATCGAGCGAAGCCCGATTCCTCCTCCACGCGTGGATCGGCAGGCCGCGCGCCGCGACGACGATTCGTCTCCCGTACGACCTCGGCCTCATGTGCCGCGTGCCGCTCATGGTCGACACCGACCCACGGCTCCGAGCGACGTTCAACAACATCGGCAGGATCCCGAAGCTGGGGGCCCCCACCGACCCATCGGCCCCCGCACCGAGCACGGTCGTGAGCGCGCCCGCAGGAGTCGGCAGGGAAGTCCGCACCTTCATCCAAGGGATCATCCTCGACCCTGCCGCCACGAACGGCCGCGCCGCCGTCACGAATGGGATCATGGTCGACGTGGCAGGAGGGAGCTGAACCGGATCGCGGAGGCAACACGAAGCTACTTCGCGACGACGACCACACCGTTCGTCATCGAGCCGGGCTTGGTTGCCGCGGAGCCGCTGTCCGAGATGATGCCCTGAAGGTAGAAGGTGAGCTCGAGGCCGACTCCACCGGGGAGGTGCAGTGTCGTTTCGGGTGCGCCGCTCGAGGGAGAATCGGGCACGCCGAGGGCTGCTTTGCCCGTGTTGTTCCAGATCCGCTTCAGTTTGGCCGGGTTCATGTCGGTGACCGGCGTCGCACGACACGAGCGGCCGACGCCGAACGGCATCACCCGAACGCTCGAGTTGGTGGGCGGCGCCAGGTACGCATAGAGCGCATAGACCGAGCTCGGATCCGCCGGTGCGGCAGCCATGAAGATCTCGAGCGGCTCGTCGCGGTCGACGACGACCTTTCGCGCTGCTCCGTATCCGGCGCTGCCGTTGACGAACAAGACATCTTCGATCGGACCGATGCCGGCGTTGACGGTACCCGTGCGGCAGCCATAGAAGACCGTACGGTTGAGATGGATCGTCACCAGATTGCCGCCGTCGCCCCCGACGGCGAGATCGGCACGTCCGTCTCGATCGATGTCGCCCGCCGCCATGGCCCACGCATCGGTGCTCGTCGCCACGTCGACCCCTGCCCCGAAGCCCCCCTCACCATCACCTACGAAGACCGAGAGTCGATTCCGGTCGACCATCGCGATGTCGAGCAACCCATCGCCGTCGATGTCCGAAAGCGCCACGCCCCGCAACGTCGTAAGACCATGCTCGAAGTCGATCCCTTCACCGAATCCACGGGCTCCATCCCCGAGGTACGCCGTCAGCGTGGACGGCTGGATGAAAACGAGATCCGGATTCCCATCGGCGTCGAGGTCGCCGATCGCCGTGTGCGTCGCATCCTCATCGAGGTCGACGACGTCGGGAAACACGCCGAACTCGGTACCGAAACGCAGGACACCTCGGTTCGAAACGAGATCGAGAAACCCGTCGTGGTCGAGATCGGCGGTACAGAGCGAAGTGTTCGGCAACTCGAATTCGCTGGTCTCGCCCCTTGTAAGCCCACCCGCTCCGTCGCCCTCGAAAACCGTCACGCCTGGCGCGTCGAGCAGTCCGACTGCGACATCGAGATGGTCATCGAACTGCGGATTGAAGTTCCCCACCACGACCGACCCCACACCGAAAGGCTCCGAGATCGTTTCCTCGGACGTCGCGCCGCCGGCGCCATCTCCCAGCACCACGGACAGTCGCGGCACACCGAAATGATCGACCGTGACCAAGTCGGTGTTGCCGTCGCCATTGAAGTCACCTGTAGCACGCACACTGCGGCCCGCCCAGCCCCCCGCTTCATAGGAATTCACGAACTCGCCATTCGAGTCCTGAAGGAAGATTGCGAGCGTGTGATCTTCACCGATGACGGCAAAGTCTGAGCGCTCGTCGTTGTCGAAATCCGCGAGAACCATCGATCGAATCACGTTCGGAACGACGACACCACGCGCCGTGTCGAATCCGCCCGCGCCGTCGTTCAAGAGAACACTCAAGTCTCGAGGCCGGTTGCTCAATCCGATGTCGGGCCTCCCGTCTTCGTCGAAATCTCCGATCGCGAAGGCCCCAGGAGCGTCACCCGCCGAGAAGATAGCGGAAAGTGCGAAGTCGCCGGTACCGTCGTTCTGATAGACGGCAAGGGTTCGGTGCCAATCACTGAAGGTGACGAAGTCCGCGTCGAAGTCGCCATCCAGATCCGCTGCGATCACCGGCCCGTTGGTCGACACGGTGTCGACGGTGGCGACGTGCACGAACCCACCCGAGCCATCGCCGCGCAAGAAGCTGTAATCACGGCTTTGCATCGTGACGACAAGATCGTCGATCTCGTCACCGTCGAAGTCTGCAACCGCGATGTGTTCGGCTCCGGTTCCCGTGCTGTAGAACACCGCGTCTTCGTAGCCACCGAACTCGTCCGCGAGCAAAACAGCGACTCGATCCGCTCCTGGGTCGCCACAGACGAGATCGACGCGGCCATCCCCGTTGAAGTCGGACTTGCCCAATGGACGTTGCCGGGCAAAGGCCAACTCGGAGTCGTATACGAGGGAGAGCAAGCCTCCCTCGTTGTGATACACGGTGATGTCATTCTGGTTGCCCGCCGCGACGTCGACGTCGCCATCGCCATCGAGATCGCAGGCCAGTACGGCAACCGTCTTCCGGAGGAGCCCCGCGAGAACGACCGGGCTTGCGAACGTCCCGTCGCCTGCTCCGTAGAGAATCAGCAGAATGTCCGCCGCTTGTCCGCCCTCACGGACGACCAGCGCATC
>JAUIME010000691.1 GCA_030433195.1 bacterium | reverse complement strand
ACCCCTCCTCGCGCAGCGCCTTGCAGGCCTGCGTTCCGGAGTAGTCGAACTCGCACGCTTGTCCGATCACGATCGGACCCGAGCCGATGATGAAGATCTTGCGGATGTCGCGACGTTTGGGCATCGATCCTACCGGACCGGGAGACGGTCGAGCCGCTCCCTGAATTCGTCGAAGATGTAGGCGGTGTCGCGCGGTCCCGGCGCGGCTTCGGGGTGGTACTGCACGGACACGAAGTCGTTCTCGGGAGACACGAGCCCCGCGACGGTACCGTCGTTCAGGTTCACGTGGCTCACGGTCGCCCCGGTTCCATCGAGCGAGTCGGCGTCGACCGCGAATCCGTGGTTCTGCGATGTGATTTCGACGCGCCCCGACCCGAGGTTCTTCACGGGCTGGTTGCCGCCGTGGTGTCCGAATTTGAGCTTGAACGTGCGCGCGCCGATCGCGAGCGCGAGGATTTGATGCCCCATGCAGATCCCGAGCACCGGCAGCTTTCCGAGCACGGCGCGCACGTTCTCGACCGCGTACGGCACTGCGTCGGGATCGCCCGGACCGTTACTCAGGACGATGCCGTCGAAGTCCCCTTCGAGCACCTTCGCGGCCGGCGTCGACGCCGGGAACACGTGCGCCTCGATCCCGCGCCGCGCGAGCGAACGCAAGATGCTGAGCTTGATCCCGAAGTCGTACACCGCCACTCGATGCGCGACCTCGCCTTCCGCGGGCCACACCTCGGGGTCGCGCCGCGTCACCTCGGAGATGAGATCGCGGCCTTCCATCTTCGGTGTGGCGCGCACCTTCTCGACGAGCGACTCGGCGTTCGTGTCCGCCGCCGCGATCGCACCGCGCAGCGCGCCCTTCTCGCGGATGTGCCGCGTGAGCGCGCGCGTGTCGATGTCGCTGATCCCGACCACGCCACACGACTTCAGATACTGGTCGAGACTGTTGTCGGCGCGATGATTGGAGAACGTCTCGGAGTACTCTCGGATGATGAAGCCCGAAAGCGACGTGCGGTGCGCTTCGACGTCTTCGAGATTGATGCCGTAGTTCCCGATCAAGGGATACGTCATCACGACGAGCTGACCGCAGTAGGACGGGTCGGAGAGGATCTCCTGGTAACCCGCCATGCAGGTGTTGAAGACGACTTCGCCAAATGCGCTGCCGACGGTCCCGAGCGACCGTCCGCGGGCGATGTACCCGTCTTCCAAAGCGAGAATCGCGTCCAAGGAATGATCCCCTTCGCCGGGAGGAAGGTAACTGGCTCGGAGCTGCAGGATAGGAAAAAGCCCCCCGCATTCCAACCCGAATCCGTCGATGCACGCTGCCCCGCCGACCCGCGCGATCGCGGAGCGGCCCGGGCGCCGAGCCTCCGACGACCGTCTACTCGATATATCCGAGCGCGCGCAGCTGCGCCTCGATCTCGGGTGACACCCGAACCGCCTTTCCGGCATCGGCCTCGGGCAGGGAGCGCGCGAGATTCTCGAGCGCGGCGCGCGTAGCCTCGAACTCCTTCCATCGCGGATCGCCGGCACCACGCGGCGGCATCGGGCGAAGCTCGCGCGGATCCCGCACGAGGTCGAAGATCGCGCCGCGAACCTGATCGCCGTCGTAGCGCGCGATCGTCTTCACGTCCTCGTGCCGCAGCGCTTGATACTTGTGCTCCGGCAGCAAGAAGAGGTCGCAGAACGCCGGCGCCTCGCCCTCGAGGATCGCCCCGGGAACGAAACACGGCGCGAGACTCCGTCCCATCGCCTCCGGGCCCGGATCGATCCCCACGAGATCCGCGACCGTCGGCAGGATGTCGATGAGCCGCACCTGAGACGAGACGAGCGTCCCGGCCGGCACTCGTTCGGGCCAGCGCACGAGCAGCGGGACGAGCAACACCTCGTCGTGCAGCGTCTTGTTGTGGCCCTTGTCGCCGTGCTCGAAGAACTCCTCGCCGTGGTCGGCCGTGACGACGACGATCGTGTCGTCGAGGAGCCCCGCCTGCTCGAGATGCGCGAGCACGCGTCCGATGTGGTGATCGGTGTACCGGATCTCACCGTCGTAGAGCGCCAACAGATGATCGAGGTCTTCGCGGGACATTTTCGGGTGCACCGCGGGATTGCGCACGAAGTTCCGCCCGTCGATCGGCCCGTCGTAGTCGGGGTCGTAGAGCTCGTCGTAGGGAGCCGGCGGGATGTAGTCGTAGTGAACGTCCCAGAAGTGCAGGAACAGGAAGAACGCGTCATCGCCGGCCTCGTCGATCCACTCGATCGCCCCGTCCGCGATGGTCGGGCTCGTGATCTCCTCGTGCGAGCGCTCGTGAGCGTCGGGTGCGGGCCGCACGCCGTCGCCGTCGCGAAACGACGCCGCCGTGAACGCCGAGGTGTTCGAGAAATCCTCGAAGCCGTGATCCATGCCGAACGAAGGCGTCATCCACGGCCCGGTGACGAAGGCGCCCGTGCGATACCCCGCGTCTTCGAGGAGCTCCGCGAGCGTGGTGCGGGCCGGCGAGAGCGCCTGTCCGTAGCTGACGCGATGAACCGACGTGCTCAACGACGTGAGCATCGAAATGTGAGACGGCAGGGTCCACGAGGTATTCGCGACCGTCTGCGGAAACGCGGCGCCCTCTCGCGCGATTCGATCGAGCACGGGCGACGTCGATCGCGGATAGCCCGACGAGGCGAGGTGATCGCTCCGCAAGCTGTCGATCGAGATGAGCAGCACGTTCGGGCCGGTCGCGGGCTCGCGGGCAGGCTCGCCCCCCGAGCACCCGACGATCGTCGTCGCGCCCGCGAGGGCCACGAGCGCGAGTCCGAACGCCGCGAAGCGCCCCCCGAGAGTCCGGCGGGCCGCCTCGGTCGCGTGCCGGCGAGGACGGGCTCGGTAGCGACTGTCGTTCGAGTGCATGGACCTCATCCTCACGTCGTGTGTTTCCTGCGTCTCCCCCCACGCCGCATCCGTCGCTTGCGGCATCGGGAGCGCGCAGTATAACAGTCGGCCACGGGACGCTCGCGCCGCGTCGTCGACGGCGCGAAGTGAATGTAGAGTGCGTGGATGGCACGACGACGGCAGAAGGAATGCGACCACTGCGGCGAGTCGATTCCGGAGCGGGCGCTCGCGTGCCCGCATTGCGGGAGCGACGCCCAGACGGGCTGGGCGGACTCCGAGGAACTCGAGTATCAGAGCGTCGAAATCCCCGAGTCATGGCCCGAAGACGACGGGACGTTCG
>JAUIME010000690.1 GCA_030433195.1 bacterium | reverse complement strand
ATCCTGATGCCGTAGGAAAGCTGTCTCAGCGCCACTCGTCGGCCTTCTCGGGGTGTCCCCAGGCTTCGTGGATTTGGAGGATTCGGCGGCGTGCGCTTCGGGTGTCGCGGTGTCGCGGGCCGGCGGTGCGTTCGTATCGTTCGAAGAGGTCGATGGCGACCGCCGCGGCTTCGGGGTAGCGCTTGACCTTCTCGAGCGTATCGCGCAGGAGGGATTGGGTCATCAACGTGTTCGCCGCGTCCGGGCCTTCGTGACGGCGGCGTGCTTCGACCGCCTGCTCGAGGGTGTCGATCGCTCCCGAAAGGTCGTCTTCGCGCAGCTGACAAAATGCGATCTGATGGAGCAGGTAGCCGAGGCGATCGGACTCGTGATCCGCGTTGCGGAACGCGTCGACGACAGACTGGTAGGTCGCTCGCGCCGCGCCGAAGTCGCCGGCCGAGAGTAATGCGCCGGCGAGCGACTGGGCGCTCATGACCGTGTCGGGATGGAGGGGGCCGAGAATCTCGTGGTAGCGACGATGGGACTCGCGGAAGTCCGCGAGGGCGCGCTCGGTTTCGCCGGCGCGCTCCCTCACGAATCCGAGATTGAGCAACGTGCGTGCGACGACCGGATGGTCGTCTCCGAACGTGCGTCGTCGCCCTTCGAATGCGTCGTGTGTGAGCTCGGCTGCACCCGAGATGTCGCCCTTGCGGAACAGGACGTTGCCGAGGTTCTCGCGTGCGGTAAGCGCGTCGGGGTGATCCGGTCCGAGCACGGCCTGCATTCTCTCGAGCGCGTCGCGCAAGGTCGTTTCGGCCTCGTCGAGGCGTCCGGTCTCGAGATAGAGCATCGCGAGATTCGATTGCGACAGCAGCGTCTCGGGGTGATCGTCGCCGAGCGCGTCTCGCTGCCCGGCGAGGATGCGTTGACGGATGTCGGCGACTTCTTCGTAGGCCCCCCGCTGGGTGTAGAGCACGGCGAGGTTGTCGAGTGCGCTGAAGTAGCGGGGATGCTGCTCGCCTACCGAGCGTCGCGCGACGTCGACCGCCTCGGCGGTCACGCGCTCGGCGTCCTCGGCGCGACCCTGCTCTCGATACAGGGACCCGAGGTTCTGCAGCGCGACGGAATAGAAGGGATGGTCGGTCCCGAAAACTTCGCGCGTCGTGTCGAGGAACTCGTCGAAGAGACGTTCGCTTTTCTCGTAGTCGGCGCGATCCGCGAGCACGAGCGCGTAGTTGCTGTGAGTCGAGAGCGTCTCGGGGTCGCGAGGCCCGAGCACGCGCTGCCGTCGCTCGAGCGCCTCGGCGAGAAGCGCTTCGGATTCTTCGTACTTGCCGCGCCGCTGCAGTGCGACGCCCAGATTGTTCAGCGTCGTGAGGGTCGTCGGATCGTCCCGTCCGAGTGTTTGCGTCTGGAGGTCGAGAATCTCGCGATACAGGCTGCAAGCACGATCGCCGAGTCCCATGCGCTCCAGCGTCAGCGCGAGGTCGGAACGTGCGTCGAGCGTGTCGGGGGCCTCGTCGCCGAGCGTGGCGCGGCAGCGGTCGACCGCCGCCTCGAACAGGGTCCGCGCGTCGAGGTATCGACCGGCTTGTCGCATGGACGCGGCGACGCGGCGCATCGCCTGGAGGGTCAGGAGATGGTCGTCACCGAGCGTCTCGCGTCGGAGGCGCCACGCGCGCTCGACGTGGGGGATCGACCGCGCATACTCTCCGAGAGCGAACAACGTGTTGCCGATCGTCATGCGCAACTCGGCTTCGACGAGGGGTTGGTCGGGGAACTGGTCGTCGAGATTCTCGGCCGCGCGGCCGAGAACCTCGCGCATCGTGATGTCGATGCCTTGCTCTTCGGGGGCGACTGCTGCGAGCAGGTCACGGTTGAGGAACTGATTGACGGCGGCCGCGATCGCCGCCTGTTGTTCGGCCTCGGCGCTGCTCCGTCTCGCTCGGTCGCGTTGTGCGTCGGCCTCGATGGCGGCGTCCGTCGCTGCGACGCGTCGAGTCTCGGCGAGAGCCGCCTGTTCGTCGGCCTGCTGTTTGAGCGTCCATGTGATCGCGAGCCCGCCGACGAGCGCGAGTACGAGCGCCGCGAGCGATGTCGCGAGCGGCTTGTTGCGACGAACCCATTTGTAGGTTTCGGCGAGAGCGCCGGTCGAGTAGGCACGCACGACACGGTTCTCGAGAAACGCGCGAAGATCCTCGGAGAGCTCGCCCATGGTGGCGTAACGGTCGTCGGGATCTCGTGCCATCGCCTTCTCGCAGATCGCCACGAGCTCGATCGGCAGACGCGGGGCGAGATTCTCGAGGCGTGCAGGCGGCCCCTCCAGAAGATCCCGCAAGAGCTCGCTCGCGCGACGCTTTCGCGCGGTCGTCAGATACGGCGCAGTGCCCGCGAGCAGACGATAGAGCATGGCGCCCACGGCGTAGACGTCCGTGCGTTCGTCGACGACGCCGACCTTGCCCGATGCCTGTTCGGGAGCCATGTACGCGGGCGTTCCGATGATGTCGCCGTCCATCGTGAGAAGCGCGTCGGCGTCTTGCGCGCCGGGGTCTTCGAGTCGCGCTGTTCGGATCCGAAGGTCCCGGCGATCTTCGTGATTCGCGACGCGGGCGAGGCCCCAGTCCATCACGTACACTTCCCCGAAGTGTCCGACCATGATGTTGGCCGGTTTGAGGTCGCGATGGACGACGCCCTTCGAATGCGCGTACGCAACGGCGTCGCACGCTTTCAGCAGCGCGCCGAGGGCTCGCGTCATCGACCAGCCTTCTCGCTCTTCGGGAACGAGATCGAAGATCGCTTCGAGGTCGCGCCCGCGGACGAGTTGCATCGTGAAGAACACTTCGCCGTTGTCGCCGAGGCCGAGCTCGTGGACCGGGACGACGCCGGGATGGTCGAGTTGCCCCGTGATCTGCGCCTCTTCGAGGAACCTCGTGAGCAAGCGGGCATCGACCTCGTTCGCCGTGGCGGGCGAGGGGGCTCGGGAGCTTCGCTGCCGGCCCGAGATGACTTTCATCGCGAGCTCGCGTCGTAGATCTTCGTCGAAGACTTCCAGGATCTCGCCCATGCCGCCGCGTGCGATGGAGTGATGGATGCGGTAGCGCGAGACGACGGGACGGCGAGCCGAGAGCTGGTCGATGACCGACCGCGAAGAGGACGTGGCGCTCCTCGATGCGGTGGTCTTGTCGCTCGAAGTGCTCGAGTTCGGGTGGGGCGCTGCGGCCCCGGCGGCCGCG
>JAUIME010000689.1 GCA_030433195.1 bacterium | reverse complement strand
CACCTCCTGCTGATCAGGCGGCAGCGTGCCGAGCAGATCGAGCAGGCGGGTCTTCGTCTCGCGGGACTCCATCACTTCGCGGGGAGCCGGGTCCGCGCTCTCGCGGTCCAGCGTCGTCCCCTCGCCCACGGGTTTCATGCGGCGCTCCTTTCGACCGACGTCGATGGCGCGGTTGCGGCAGACGGTGAACAGCCACTCCCCGACGCCCGCAGCGAGTCGGTCTTGGTCGACGGAACAGAGGCGGAGGAAAGTCTCCTGGACGACGTCGCGGGCGCGCTCGAGATCGGGCGCGAAGCGCGCTGCGTACCGCAGGAGGGGCCCCTCGTAGCGGTCGAGCGCGTCTCGGACGAGTCTCTCCCGTCCCGAATCGTCCCGCGGATGGCTCATGCGTCGCCCTCGTCGGTCGGCGGATCACGAAGCGGCGAGATGGCCGCCGTGCGCCGGGTCGTCGTCGCCCGCTCCGATGCGGGCTGCCTGGTTCACGATCGAGCGGGGTCGATCTTAGGCGAAATCTCGCGAGACGGCCAAGCGGCGTCCGCAGACGAGCCGCGGATCACGCGGGTGGGCCACGGGTAGCCGCGGCGAGAGGCTCGGATACGGGCGGCGATCAGGCGGTCGGACGATCGGCAGATCAGGCGAAGGTCACGATGCCCCAGACGATGAGCCCGACCGACGCGAGGGTCGCGATCCAATACGGGACCATGAACGCGCGCTTGCGGCGTTTGTGCTTGAAGAGGCGCATCGCCGCGAAGCCGCCGAGGAACCCGCCGACGAGGGCGAGCAGCCAGAGGGTCTTCTCGGGAGTCCGCCAGCCGCCGGACACGGCGCGGTGCTTGTCGAATCCGAAGAAGACGAACGTGACGAGATTGATGCCGGCTGCGTAGAGCAGCAGGAGCTTCAGCTCGGGTTCCATGAGCGTGAGATAGGAAAGCCCCCGCGCCGCGTCAATGCCGCCGGGCGCCGATCCGTAGCTCACGCCTAGAATCCGCTCGGGTCGTCAGGCTTCGCGCGGTGCGCTCGGCTCGAGGATGCGATCGGCACCGCCGCTGTTCGCTCCCCCGTCTTCCTGCGGGTCGGCCTTCAGCCACATCACTTGATACGGCCGCATCGACAGGTCCATGATCCCCTCGACGGGAACGAACGTGTCCTCGCTCGCGAGGTCGGTCCACTGCGCCGACTTTCGCCCCACCTGATACGACGCGAGCCGCACCTCTTGCGGCTCGGCCGTCACGTTGACGAGCGCGAGGATGAAGTCGTCGGTCTGTCGATTGTGCCGCGCGACGATGAACACTTCCGAACCGTGTTCGACCAGAGTCTGCGTACTGTTCGGATGAAACGCCGACTCGGCGATCCGGACCCGGATGAGGTCGCCGAAACGCCGGGCGATCCGGTGCGGCACCGTGTTCGGATCCATGAGCGTCAGGAACAGGCGCTTCTCGTCGATCGTCTGCCGGTTGATCGCGCGGGGACCGCCGGCCGCGACGCCCGAATGGTCGTTCTTGCTTCCGAACAAGCTCGGCAAGTAGATCCCCGGCACACCCGCGAGCGACAACGCCACCGCACGCGACGCGACGAAGCGGTCGACTTGCAAGTCGGGGTTCGCGTCGTCGACCTCGCCGTTCAGAGCGCTGTACCACGTGCAGTTGAGCTCGTACGCGCTCTCGGTTCCGTCGCCGTTCTTACGATACGAGACCAGTCCGCCGTGCTCACGCACGCGCGCGATCATCCAATCGATCGTCTCGGGAGGGACGATGTCGCGGATCGGCAGCATGCCGATGCCGTCGTGCGAATCGAGGAAGTTGAAGAACGTCGTCGAGCCGCTCGTCGGCACGTTCTCCTTCGCCCACGCCGTGAGCGCGCTGCAATCCCCCTGGAGGAACGACAGCAAGACGAGCGGCGGCAGCGCGAAGTTGTAGACCATCTGCGCCTCGTCCCGACCGTTCCCGAAGTAGCGGACGTTCTCTTCGTGCGGAACGTTGGTCTCGGTAATGAGCGCAACACGCGGCGCCACGACGTCGAACGCGGCCCGCAGCAGCTTCACGATCTCGTGCGCCTTCGGATGGTTGGCGCAGCTCGTGCCGAATTCCTTCCAGAGATACGTCACCGCGTCGAGACGCAAGATGTCGGCGCCGTGGCGGTAGTACTCGAGCAGCACCTCGAGTATCCGCAACACGACGCGCGGACTCTCGTAGTTGAGATCCACCTGATCGGCACTGAACGTCGTCCACACGTAACGGTCGCCGTGCAGCGTGTCGAACCGCGTGAGCAGATCGGACGTCCGCGGACGCAGGATCTCGGCCAGATGTTCCGGCGCGATCGCGTCCGGCGACTCGAACTCGATGAAGAAGTCGCGGTACTCGGGGTTGCCCGATCGGTACTCGCGGAACCACTCGCCCTTGGCCGACGCGTGATTCACGACCGCGTCGAACATCAGACGCAAACGCGAACCCAGCTCGTGCAGGTCCTTCCACGTCCCGAGCCTCGGATCGACGACCCGGTAGTCCATGACCGAGAACCCTCGATCGGACGACGACGGATAGAACGGCAGGATGTGCACGCAGTTGATGGCGCCCCTCATGTACACCTCGAGGAACGCGTTGAGCGCCGCGAGCGGGGTGCGTCCTTGGCTGCGGATGAAGTCGCCGTAGGTGATCAAGACGACGTCCCGCTCGGAGAAGCGCTCCTCGGGACGGGCCGCCGCATCGTCCGCGATGGCCGCGTCGGTCTTGCAGGCATGGTAGACGCGCAAGATGCGCTCGAGCTCGGGCCAGAACTCTTCGGCGGCTTCGTTTCCCCAAACCGAAGTCATGAGCCCGAGGATGCGCTCGCGGTCGGCATCTCGGACCTCGAGCGGGGGGCGCGAAAAATCGGGTTCCGCGTGGTGACGATCGTTTTCGTGAAAGCCCGTGCTCATGAAGGACGCGAATCGACTCCGGCCGTGACCGCGCTCAGGAGAACGAACCGACCGCCTCGGTTCGGGTGGGATGGATGTCGAAGATTCGATCCATTCGGACGAGCGCGAACATCTTTTGGACGGAGTCTATCATCCCGCACAACTTGGCATCGCCCCCGATCGCGTTGAGCTCGCGCAAGCAAGAAAGCAGCACTCCGAGGCCGGAGCTGTCCACGAACGTCACTTGCGACATGTCGAAGACGACGCGCTTGTCGTCGTCGATCCACGTATCGACCGCGTCGCGAAACGCCTGGGTGTTACTCGCGTCGAGGCT
>JAUIME010000688.1 GCA_030433195.1 bacterium | reverse complement strand
TTGGACCGTCGACAGACGGTGCGCGATCACGAACGTCGTGCGCCCTCGAAGCAGCGATCGCAGCGCTTTCTGCACGAGCACTTCCGATTCGGTGTCGAGCGACGACGTCGCTTCGTCGAGCAACAACAGCGGCGGATTCCGCAGGATCGCGCGCGCGATCGTCACGCGTTGACGCTGCCCGCCCGAGAGGAGGCTACCGCGCTCGCCGACGATCGTGTCGTATCCGCCCGGCAGGCTCTCGATGAAGTCGTGGATCTGCGCAGCGCGAGCGGACTCTTCGATCTCGGCTTGCGTCGCGTCGGGCCGCGCGAAGCGGATGTTCTCGCCGATCGTCGTGTTGAAGAGGAACGCCTCCTGCGTGACGACGGCGAGGTTCTCGAGAATCGAATCACGTCGCATCTCGCGGATGTCGACATCGTCGAAGCGCACGCTGCCGTCGATCGGATCGTAGAACCTCGCGATGAGATCGAGCGTCGTCGACTTCCCGGCACCCGACGGCCCGACGATCGCGATCATGCGGCCGACCGGCACCTCGAAGTCGACGCCGCGAAGCACGGGCTCGTCGCCGTAGGCGAACGTGACGCGATCGAAGCGGATCGTTCGCTCGAGCTTCGGCATCGGCCTGGCGTCGGGCCGGTCGACGATGTCGGGCTTCTCGTCGAGCAGCGCGAAGACGCGCTCGGCCCCGGCGAGACACTCGAGCATCTGATTGAAGACCTTCGAGAGCGACTTGATCGACGGGTACGCGAGCCCCAGGATGACGAACAGCGACAGGAGTCGTCCGAGCGTCACCTCCTCCCGCAGCACCAACCATCCCCCGCCCAACAGAAGCAGCGGAGTCCCGACCGAGTAGATCGCCTCCGTGAGCGCTCGTGCGGTCGCCTTCGCGCGCTCCACCTTCATCGAGCGGCCGAGGAACCGTTCGTTCACCTCGCGGAAGCGGGCCGTTTCGCCATCCTCCATCTGGAAGGCCTGCACGACGCGAATCCCGCTGAACGTCTGGAGCATCGCCTGCGTGAGATCGGCTTGCTCGACCTGGCGCTTCTTCGCGGCGCGAAAGACACGCTTGCCGAGGTACAGCAACGGCCAGATCAACACCGGCATGACGAAGATCATGACCAACGTCATCTTCCACGACGTCACGAGCGCGGCGACGAGCGCGACGACGATCCGCAACGGGTGCTGGACGAACTCGACGAGAATGAAGTTCAACATCCGCTGCGTCAGCAGCAAGTCGTTCGTGAGGCGCGACAACAGATCGCCGCTCTTCTGCCGGTGGTAGAACGGCAACGAGAGGCCGACGAGATGGCGGTAGACGCGGATCCTCACGTCGTTGAGGGCCATGAACTGCACCTGCCGCCCCCATACGAGTCCGTAGTAGGTGGACAGCGAACCGATCAACCCGAGTGCGATGCCGACCAGCACCACGAGCATCAGGAAGTGCATTTTGTGCTCGTCGGGAACTCGCGTGTCGGCTTCGAAGAGGCCTTTCAATCGGACCCACAACGTGTCGTCCGGCGTGAGATACCGCAGCGCTTCATCCGCTTCGACGTCGGCACCCGCGAGGCCCGCGGGCACCGAGTTCGCCCCCTCGCTCGCCGTCGGCGCGCCGGCTTCGGTACCGGGCTCGATGGGGGCCTGCTTCTCCGTCCGGAGCAGCTTGTCGACGAGAGGAATCGCAAGCGGACCGCGCCCAACGATTCCGATGCTCATCCCCGCCGACGCGACGAACGCGAGCAGCACGCGAGCACGATAGCGCCACGCGGTGCGGATGAGCTCGCGGAGGGTGTTCACCTTGTCGACCGGTTCGACCAAGTCGCCGGGCTTCGGCTTCGCCTTCCCCATGGGATCCTCGATCAGGCGCCGTAGAACGCGCGGATCGCTTCGGCGACTTCGGCGAGCTGCTCTTCGGTGACCTCGGGGATCACGGGCAGCGCGAGCACCTCGAGCGACGCACGCTCGGCCTCCGGAAGATCGCCCTCGCGGTAGCCGAGGAACTCGAAGCAAGGCTGCCGATGCAACGGGATCGGATAGTAGATGCCCGTCGCGATGCCGCGCTCGGCGAGATACGCGCGCAGCTCGTCGCGGCGCGGCGCACGCACGACGTAGTGGTGCACGATCGAAACGCAATCGTCGGGTACGACCGGAAGCTCGAGCGGCGTGCCGCGAAGTGCGTCGTCGAAGTACGCCGCGTGCTCGCGACGCACCGCGTTCCAGTCGTCCATGGCCGTGAGTTTCACGAGGAGCGCCGCGGCCTGCACTTCGTCGAGGCGGCTGTTGAGACCGACGCGCTCGTGGCGATAGCGCTCGCTCTCGCCGTGGACGCGGAGCTGCCTCGCACGAGCCGCGAACGCATCGTCGTCGGTCACGATCATGCCGGCGTCGCCGATCGCGCCGAGGTTCTTCGTCGGATAGAAGCTGATCGCGGCCGCGCGGCCGAGCGATCCGACCGCACGCCCCTTGTAGGACGAACCGAGCGCCTGCGCCGCATCCTCGATGATCGGGATGTCGCGCGAACCGATGGCCGCCTCGATCGCGTCGACGTCGGCGGGGACACCGAACAAGTGCACGGGCATCACGGCGCGAGTCCGTTCGGTGATCGCCTTCTCGACGAGCTTCGGATCGAGCGCGTACGTCGCCGGATCGATGTCGACGAGCACCGGCTTGGCCCCGATGCGCGTGATCGCGCTCACGGTCGCGAAGAAGGAGAACGGCGTCGTGACGACCTCGTCCCCCGGCCCGATGTCGAGCGCGAGCAGCGCGAGCAAGAGCGCGTCGGATCCGGACGCACATCCGACCCCGTGGGAAACCCCGCATACGGCGGCAATTCGCTCTTCGAGCTCGCGGACCCGCGGCCCGAGGATGAAGGCACCGCTCTCGAGCACCTCCCGGATCGCGGTGTGCATGCGTTCGAGCAACTCGGCGTGCTGCCGGTGCAAATCGACCAACGCCACGTTCATTCGATGACCGCTCCTGGTGCGTCGCGCTTCGTGATTTTCGGTGATGGCCCGGGGCCGCCCGCCCCGATCGCGAGAGCCTACCATGATGCCGCGGCGACCCGCACTTCGGCCGCAAAGCGAGTCTTCCGCCCTGCCCGGATCTCTGCTACCCTCGACGGAGACATTGATTTAAGGGGCACATTCCAGACGCGGCACCCGCCTCCCGAGGACTCTCATGCAAGACCCGACCACCAGCCACAAGTCCTTTTTGCGTCTAGCCTTCGGCATT
>JAUIME010000687.1 GCA_030433195.1 bacterium | reverse complement strand
GATCTCGACGGTGACTCGCATCTCGACATCGTGACGGGCAATCGTGACGACGACACGGTTTCGGTTTTTCTCGGCAACGGCGACGGTACGTTCGCGGCCGCGACCACCGAGTCGGTCGGGGCGTCGCCGACGCAGGTCGTGGTGGCGTACTTCGGTGCCGACGGCAACCCGGACGTCGCGACCGCCAACTCGGGAAGCGACGACGTTTCGGTGCTGCTCGGTCTAGGGACGGGAGCCTTCTCTACTGCGGTTTCGTACGCGGCCGGTGACTACCCCAACGCGCTCGCTCGAGGCGACATGGACGAAAACGGCCACCCCGATCTGCTCGTCGGCAATCGCGACAGCGGCGATCTCACGATGCTCTTGTGCAGCCCGGGAGGTTCGTTCGTCGAAGCGCCGCGCTCGCCGTTCGTGGTCGACGACGGGCCGAGCGGCATCGCCGTCGCGAACTTCACGAACAGTTCGCTGAAGACGTCGCACCAGTTCGGATACGTCGGTGACGGAGCGCTTCAGGAAGCGGGATTCGGTTGGATCGTGCATCGGCGGCTCAACAAGGCGCCGAGTGGTGCGCTCACCGCCGAAGAGCTTCGCTTCGACCTGCGTTTCATGTACGCGCAGGCGTATCTCATGACGACGACGTTCTTCTGCGAGTACATGAAGAACGTGTTCGGTCCGGATCCCGACGTCGACGCATGGGTCGACGATCTGAAGATCAGCTACGCGGGCGGTTCGAAGAGGGGCGGCGGCGTCACCACGGCGGTGCTCGAGGCGTCGTTGCTGTCGGCCGTTGATCCGCGGAACATCAAAGGACTGTTCATCTCGGGGTACCAGGGACTCGACGCGAGCGACAAGAGCGGGTTCCATCGTTACGAGAGCGATTGGAAGCACACGTTCGATCCCGCCGAGATCGAGGAATTCCGCACCGATCCGTGCCCCGTCGCGCCTTGCGTGCCGGGGCCGTGCGGGGACAGCGATTGCTTCGAAGACGAAGGAGAGCACCCGTTCAAGGAGTTCGCGATCTGGGCGCACCGCTCGCGCGAAGAACCGCAGTCGTACGCGGCCGCGTACATGCCGGGACACAACGCGCTCAACTTCGCGCTGCTCAGCAACGTGCTCGTGATCAACGCGGTGGGGACGCACGACTGGATCAATCCGCTCGGCTCCCATCGCGCGTTCTTCGACGACAACCCGGCGCTCGATCTGATCACCGTGCAGCGCATCAACTGCAACCACGGCGCGACGACGGATCTCGGCGACTGGTCGGCGACCGAGCTCGTGCAGATGCGCGCGCTCTACAACATGCGTTGGGCCGGTAATCCCGCGATGATCGATCAATATCCGCTGCACCGGATCGAGTGGGTCGATCTCGACGACGGGTCCCCGCACTGGACGGCCACGATCGAGCTCGACACGACGCATTCGGGCTCGTTCAGCGAAGCCTACAAGGTGTGGGTGGCGTTCAGCGACGACCGTGACTTCCGGCGTACGTCGGATCCGATCGAGAGTCTGAACGCTTCGCTTTGCATCGACTCGGACCCGAACTTGGTCGGCGACGACGAGGACATGTTCTTCGAAGTGACGCCGATCTCGGTCACGCCGAGTGGCAACCAGCGCATCATCAGCTTCGATCCGCCCGCGGAGATGGCGGCGTTCACGGATCCGCTCGTCGCCGTGATCGTCGAGGGGCGCTTCGACGGGAGTGACCCCGGCGACACGCTCGACGATCTTCTTGTGACTACGTGGCCGGAGTTCTTGAACGAGGACCTCTACCCGTCGGGGATCGCCGATTGCCAGGGACAGGACGCCGAGAACGTGCTGAGCGTCAACGGGTCCACGGGCGTCGGCGACGAACACATGGTGCTCGTGGATTCCGGCGGGCCGATCGAGTTCGACATCGTCCTGCCGAGCGGCGGAGGCAACGGGAAGTTCATCGCGAATCTCGATGCCGGCTCGCCGACGACCGAGACGATCACGAAGCTGACGAACCAGCTCGGCAGCACCTGCTTTCCGCTGTTGCTCCACCACGGAGCCGCACCCGTCGCGCGCTACAACTGCATCGGCAAGGAAGACAAGATCGGCGGATCGGAGTACTTCGGGGACGACGCGATTCCCGATCCGGCGCGGGCACCGACGCGGTTCCTCGATCTGCCGTCGGGCGATGCGTCGAACCTGCCGATCGGCACGGTCTTCACGCTGCAAGGAGTCATCGTCAATCCCGCGGTCGTGGGTCCGAAACAGGCGAGCATCACCAACGCCATCCTCGTGACCGTGTACTGATCGGGACGTTCCGAAGAGACCGATTCGCGGATTCCGGCGAGCGTTCGCGCTTGCCGGGGTCCGCGTTCCTCGCTACTTGATGTAGCCGAGATGACGCAGTTGTCGCTCGGTCTCTTCGTCGAGATCGGGCGTGTCGACGTCGAGCGTGAACCACTCCTGATAGGGCTTCGCCTTCTCGATCACGCTCTCGTGGACGTTCAACAGCTCGGCGAGGACTTCCTTGTGGTAGCCCGAGACATCGGTCTCTTCGTCGGGATCGAGCTCGATGTCGAAGAGCTCCGGTTCGCTCTTGCGTCCGGGCCGATACAGCATCGCGAACGGGTGTCGCTGCAGGTAGGCCTGGCCGGAAGTCTCCGCGATGCGCACGCGCTCGGGACCGAACGGCGTCTCGCCGTCGAGGAACGGCGCCAGGTTCTCGCCTTGGAACTCATACGGCGGTTCGAGCTCGAGCAGGTCGAGCAGCGTCGGCATGACGTCGATGAGCGAAGCCGGTGCCTGGACGCGCCCCGGAGCGACTCCCGGAACGTGCACGATCAGCGGCGTGCGCAGGATGACGTCGCGAAGATGGTTGTGCCCGACGTGCCCGCGTTCGCCGAAGGCCTCGCCGTGATCCGACAGCAGGATGACGATCGTCTCGTCGTCGATGCGATGGCGGCGCAGCTCGGCGAGGACGGATCCGACGAACGCGTCCGTGTACTCGACTTCCGCGCGATAGAGGTCGCGCAGGTATCGGTAGTCTTCGGGACTCATCGGGTTTTCGTCGTAGTGCGGGCCTTCGTTGCCGGACGGCTGCAAGCGGCCGCGATACCATCCCGCATGTTCGTACTCGAGCTCGGCGGGCGGATCGTACGGGTAGTGCGGCTGGTACGTGTGCACGAACAAGAAGAACGACTCGTCGTGATGCGCCTCGAGCCATCGCGTCACCTCGTCGCGCAGCGTCGGGATCTCGCGTCCGTCTTG
>JAUIME010000686.1 GCA_030433195.1 bacterium | reverse complement strand
CGCCAACGGCATCCCCGACGAGTGCGACATCGCTTCGGGTTTCAGCAACGACTGCAACAACAACGGAGTTCCCGACGACTGCGACCTCGCCTCCGGAGCGTCGTTCGACTGCAACACGAACGGCATTCCCGACGAATGCGACATCGCGTCCGGTCTCAGCAACGACTGCAACGGCAACAACGTCCCCGACGAGTGCGACATCGCGGCCGGAACGAGCGCCGACTGCAACACCAACGGCATCCCCGACGAGTGCGACATCTCAAGCGGGACGAGCGGCGACTGCAACTCGAACGGTATTCCCGACGAGTGCGAGATCGCTGCCGGAACCGAGCTCGATTGCAACGGTAACGGCATCCCCGACTCGTGCGACATCGTAAGCGGGACGTCCCTCGACTGCAACGGCAACAGCATTCCGGACGAGTGCGATCTGGCCGGCGGCACGAGCCAGGATTGCAACACGAACGGTATTCCCGACGAGTGCGACATCACGAGCGGGTTCAGCCAAGACTGCAACAACAACGGCGTTCCCGACGAATGTGATCTCGCGTCCGGAGCGAGCACCGATTGCAACACGAACGGCATTCCCGACGAGTGCGACATCGCCAGCGGGTTCAGCCAAGACTGCAACACGAACGGCATTCCCGACGAATGCGACATCGCGGGCGGGGCGAGCGACGACTGCAACACGAACGGCATCCCCGACGAGTGTGAGCTCGCCGATGGAAGCGAGTTCGATTGCAATAGCAACGGCGTCCTCGATTCGTGCGATCTCGCCGGAGGCACGTCGCTCGACTGCAACGGCAACGGTGTCCCCGACGAATGCGACATCGACTCGGGCTTCAGCGAAGATTGCAACACGAACGGAGTTCCCGACGAGTGCGACCTCCTCTCGGGTGCGAGTGAAGATTGCAACTCGAACGGCATTCCCGACGAGTGCGACATCGCGGCCGGCTTCAGCGAGGACTGCAACAGCAACGGCATTCCCGACTCGTGCGACCTCGCGTCGGGTGCCGCGCAAGACTGCAACAGCAACGGCGTGCCGGACTCGTGCGACATCGCGGACGGTACGAGCCTCGACGTGAACGACAACGAGATCCCCGACGAGTGCGAGGACACGATCGCGTTCTGCGGCGTCGGAGCCACGAATGTCGGCTGCGGCCCGAGGCAGGAGAACCTGACCGTCAACGGCTCGACCGGCGGAGTGACCCGAACGCTCACCGTGTCGACGGCGACTCCGATCAGCGTCACGGTCGACGAGCCGGTCGGTGAAACGGGCGACGGTCAGAACGAACGGCTGTGCGTCTACGCGTGGGCCGCCGCGCCGGTTGCGACCGACGACGTCACGCTGCCGAAGAACCTCGGCAACATGTGCTTCGGCCCGTTCCAGATCGCGACGCGTCCGGCAGCCCTCACCTACAACAGCATCGGCGCGACGAACAAGCTCGGATCGCACAATGCCCCGCTCGGCCCGGATCGCATTCCGGAAGGCGGCAGCCTGCTGGTCTTCGACTTCCCGACCGGCACCGGAATCCCGGTCCAGATCACGTTCCAAGGCATCGTGACCGACACCTGTACGCAAGGTGACAAGCCGTTCAGCGTCACGAACGGTGTCGTCGTCGACGTGCAGTAGGCGCAGACGGAAACCCCCGACGCAACGACCGAGGGCCGGAGAGCACGAAAGCTCTTCGGCCTTTTTTCGATCGATTGGAGCTCCTTTGCGCAGACGACAGCCGCGGGTTCATCGACGCTGAGGATCCTCGAGCAGCGGATACTCGAGTAGCCCCGACGGCACGAACGGATTCGTGAGCAAGGGATAGAACGCGCGCCAACGATCCATCGCACTGCCGTAGGGACCGATCCGCTCGGCAACCGTACGCTCGACGTAGGCGGCCACGAGATCCTGGCCGAGGTTGTAGTTGATCACGTAGCTGCGGTACTGCTTGAAGAACCGAACACGCCGCTCGGCGAGACCGCGCGGCATGAGCGCGTAGCGCTCGAGCCATGCGATCGCTTCTTCCTCGGTCCACTTGCCGTCGAGGTAGCCGCGCGCCGCCTCGTTGCCCGCGTAGTCGAGCTTCTCGGTCAGATTCCACACTTCGTAGAAGCGCTCGGCCGTCGCGGGATCGAGACCGGCGAGCGGGAACAACACGTCGCGTTCGAAGCGCACGCGCTCCTCGCCCGGAAACGCGAGCGCGATCCCGTAGTTGGCCGTCCCCTCGGCAATCAACGACTGCGGACTGAACAACGGATAGACCGAGAACTCGACCTGTCCCTTCCCTCGCACGAGCGTCTTCTCGAGCAGCGCGTTGTAGACGTGGTGGCCGGGATACCCTTCGTGACACGCGAGGTCGATCGCGCGGTCGATCGTGATCGGAAGGTCGATGTTCACCTGGATGAGACTGAACGCGTCGCCCTTGTACCAGTTGTAGGCGCTCCACGATTTGTCACGCACATACTCGACACGAAAATCCTCGTTGGCAGGAAGCTCGTAGCAAACGAGCGTCCGACGTCGGCACTCGTCGATCGCGGCGCGAAACACGGCATCGACTCGATCCGGTGGAATCACGTACGCATCGCGGAACGCCGCGTAGCGCTCGATCAACTCGCCGTCACCGGGGAGCAGCGCATCGAGCTCGTCGAGAATCGCCTCGAAATGCGCGGCATCGTAGTGGGGCGGCTCCGCATCGTAGAGATGACGGCATTCCTCGTCGAAGGTGAACGTCTCCCCCATGAGCATGGCCGCGCGTGTCCGCACCGCGTGCGTCTGTTTCTTCAAATACCGAAGGCGCTGCCAATCCACGAGCCCGAAGTGGATTCCCTGCAACTCTTGCGCGAGCGCGTCGGCGTCCGCCACGATCCGCTCTACCGATCGCCCCCGCTTCGGCACGTCGTCACGCCACTCGGGCGGGCCGTAATAGGCGTCGACGAAGTCGGCGTCGTGCGCGCCGAGATCGAGCACGAGCTTCACGTACCTCTCGGCGATTCGATTCAATCGCTCTTCCTCCGCATTCAAGCCGGGTCCGTGCTTCTGCTCGGGAGTCCCGCACGCCGCGCTAATGCCCAGGAGCGCGATCCCGAGGATCGCGAGCCCGATTCGTGGTTCGGAAGTGTCTTGGCAACGCATGGCTCGCCTCCCCGGTTTGCAGGTCCGATTTGTATTCTTTTCGTGATCGCCGCAGCATGCCAACCGACCGCCCACGCGGCAACCCGTCCCCCTTGGAGAGCATCCACTCGATGAGT
>JAUIME010000685.1 GCA_030433195.1 bacterium | reverse complement strand
ATCCGCTCCTAGCCCGCCGTCCCCGCAACCTCGTCGCCGTAGTCTTGAAGCGCGTCCGACCACTGCGACACGATCACGTCGACCGGGTCTCCGGGCGTGAGCCCGTCGTTCGTTTGCTGGAAGTCCGAGTAGTACAGGCGGCTTGCGTTCTGGACGATGTACGTCCCGACCACTGATCCGCCGCCAGAGCCCGCCGAGTCGAGAACCTGAACCTTGTATCGCTCGATCGGTTCGAGGAGCGGCTTGCTCCCGATGATCGAAACCGGGGCACGCGTTCGCCGTTCCCACTTGATGAGGATTCCGGTTGCCGGATACCCCACCGCGCCGCGCACCCCGTAGATGTTCGTCGGAGCCCACGGCTTCACGGTCTCGCCCGCGAACGTGAGATTGACGGCGATCGGGATGTCTGCGACCGTGCCGTCGAATTCGTAGGGAACGGCCTTGAAGTACAGCGTCTTGCCGACGTCCGAGGTACTGAGCGGAAGCACGCCGATCTCGTCGGACGTGATCGATACGACCGCCTCGCGCGCCGCATGGGAGCCGGTTTCGTCTTCGGTATTGAGAAGGCCTCGAAGCATCCCCGGCCCGAGCGTGTACGATCCGTTGCCGTTGCTCGTGATCGTGGTGACGCCAATGACCTCATTGCCGACGCGGAACCAGTTGCGCCGGTAGATGACGACCTCCTCTTCGGTCGCGGTCGTCGGCGCTCCGTCGTACAGCGTCACGTCGAGCGTCGCGAGGTTGTCCCACGTCGCCGTGGTTGCGGGCACGTCGTCAAGGGCCTCGTCGGTGATGCCCATCGTTCCTTCGATGTCGATGAACCCAACGGGGTCATAGTTCGCGCCGAGGTCGTCGGATCGATGCAGCGTGTAGCCGTCGAAGTTGGCCCCGGAATCGAACGCGCAGCCAGCGAAATAGAGCGTCGGGACGGTCGCGTCTTCGCGGTACAGCGGCCCGTGCTCCCACGCCTGGAGGTAGATGAGCGGCGGGCTCGGGATCTCGCCTTCTTCGTTGCCGAGATGCTCGCCACCGATGCCGGTCCGGGTGAACGTAAGCGGATACGCCGCTTCCTCGATGCCCTCGATCTCGATCGTGCCCTCGGGCGTGTGATCGACCTTGTCGACAAGCACGCGCCACGGATGGCCGGTGTCGGGGTCGGTCCATGTCAGAACGTCGTTCTCGAGAACGTGCGCGTATTCGAGCGGCAGTTGCAGGCGGATGACGTTCTGCGTCGCCTCGGCGAGCCACAGCATCTTCGCGGCGATCGCTCGAGCCTCGTCCGCGGTGAGCACGAACGGCAGGTCGACGATCTTGACGTTGACGGTCTGTGCGTCTTGGCGGGTCTCGGTCTGCGTCCCTCGCTCATAGTCGAGCTCGGGGTCGAAGTACCGAACATGCACCTCGGACGGGATGTTCTCGTTCTTCTCTTGCTTGACCGAGAACGGACGATCGTAGTCGTCGCCCAACTTGTGCGCGGCGAGGTGATCCGGGTCGATCGCCACCTCGGGAGCGTTCTGCCGCAGGAAGAACCGAAGCCCGTTCCCGGTATCCTGCACCGCGAGGTTGTAGACGACCGCGAGCTTTCGCAGCATGTCACGCGGCTTCATCGGCGCGCGGAACATGACGCCCCGAACGACGACGCCGGTCAGGTCGTCGGTGTCTGCGTTGAATGAGAACGTCGGGTCATTGAATCGCTCCGCGATCTCTTTCTCGGCGCGCGCGACGACGTCGTCGACGACCACCTTGAGCGCGACGTCAATCGAAGACGTTGCAATGAGCGCCTTCAGTTTCGGGACGCGATTCCCGTAGTGCTTCAGCTTCAGCCGGTCGAAGCCGATCCACCCGATTCCGCGCCAGTCCTCGACCTCGCCGATCCCTTCGAGATCGGTGATGAAGCTCGGAATCGATTGCGTCGCGGAGCCCTTGTGCGTGACGTCGACGCCTCGCACGTCGTCGTTGTAGAACTTCTTCTGCGTCTGGACGATCGTGACATCGGTCCCGCACGATCCGCCGCACGCAACCGCATTCTCGTTGATGCACTTCAGCACCGTGCGCGTTGCCGACTTGCGCTCCGTCCACACGCCGCCAAATGTTCCGTTGTTTCCGGCGTTGTTGAAATTCGTAATCGTGATCGTCTGGTTCGACTTGAAGATGGTCAGGTCGACGTCGGCATCGTCGGACGTGATGACCATGTAGTCGCCAAGGAAGTCCTCGGTAGTGACCGTCAGCGCGCTATCGACAACCGAGACGGTCGGGTCTTCGCTATAGATGAGCCGGTCTTGCGCCCAAATCTTCGAGTACTCATTGACGACGCCGCCGGTCGTTCGATCGATGAACGCGACGGCCATGCTCGCTTTGTAGCGGTACTTCTCCGTGTCAGATCCGATCGGGTTTCGCTTCGTGGACTTCTGCTCCACGACGTTCGTCCAGATCGGCGTTCCTTCGATGATGCACTCGCGACCATGCGCGATCGTGAGCCCGACTCCCTCTCCCTGCGTATCGATCGAGAGTTGGTCGAGCTTCCCGACCTCGATCGGGTCTTGGAGTTCCGAAAGAACCGCCGACGTCGCGAGGCTGATCGCCGTGCTGACGGCGGTCGAGATGGCAAGGCTGACCGGGTCAATTCCCATCGCTCACCCCCGGGAATCGATAGGACGAGTGCCACAGTCGCCGCCACTTCTCGTCGAACGCGGTCTCGACAACGCGGCCCGTGTCCTCGGTGACGTGAATCCAGCCGCGTTCGGACAGAATCCCGGCGTGACTCTCGACACCCCGAGCAAGCGGGCTGATCGACACGAGATCACCAGCAACCGCGGCCTCGTTATCGATAAGCGCGAACCCCGCCGCCAAAAGCGACGCGCGGAGGTCGCCCGCCTTCACACGGTCGAGCCGGTAGTCGGTCCGATCCGCCGCCGTCTTCGCCTGGCCGCTTGCGAGAGCGATGAGTCCCACGCAATCGCAGGCATGGACCGATCGTCCACGGTGCGCGTATTTCGCGCCCAGGCACGCTCTCGCTCCTTCGAGGATAGCGGCGCGGGTCGTCATCCCTTCTTCCTCGGTCCGGTCAGGATGTCGCCCGCTGTCGGCACGCGCAGGAACCCGCCGAAGTGGTCGGGATACTGGCCTCTCGCCTCGCACGATGCGCGGTCTTTGGGGCACCCCCTTGCCACTCGGAACAGGTCGCCCGAAGTGACCGTAAACGGGGCCGGGGTTGCAAGCTGGAACTCGTCCGACGACCCGGTG
>JAUIME010000684.1 GCA_030433195.1 bacterium | reverse complement strand
CAGACTGACGGCTCGGATCGATGCATCGTTCGACTGATTGTAGGCGAACGAGTGGCGCGGAGCGAGCCCGAGCGCCGCGGGCTCGTCTTCGAGCGGTCGCCACGAAAGGCTGTCGTGGGGGGCATCCGTGCGGTACGATGGTCGAGCGATACCGATGCGAAGCGCGAGCGGACCCGGGCACCGTTCACGCCGCGATACGTTCGACGAGAGATGCCCGAGATACCGGCGGACCGAGGTGACGCTCGGCCGCGGGACGAAGGGCGAATCATGATCTCACGAATGCAGACGGTTCTCGGCGGTTGTCTCCTTCTCGTGTGCGCGGCCGTGCCGGCGCTGGCCGGTGGCGAGATTTCGGTGGTCTCGGTCGACCCCGCACCTCACACGATGGCGCCGGCGAATACGTCGATCACCGTGTCGTTCGATCGCGTCGTCGATGCGGCGAGCGTGACCTGTGACGGGAGCTTTTGGGCGTTCGCGCGCTGGAGCGGAACCGTGCGAGGGCGCATCGTGCTCGAAGGCGGCGGCACGAGAGCGAGACTGGTTCCCGAGCGCTCCTTCTCGGCCGGCGAGCTCGTCACCGTGTACCTGTCGAACGCGATCCGAGGCGAGGACGGGACCTCGCTGCGCGCGGCGGGCTACTCGTTCCAGTTCATGGTGCAGTCCGCGCCCGCGACGCGCTCGTTCACGCACACGCAGACCCGTTCGACGAACGCGGGGGCCGAATCGAGCCGCCCGTACGGCGGGATCGCGTCGGATCTCGACGGCGACGGCTTCCTCGACGTCACGACCGTCAACGAAGACACCGCCGATCTGCGCGTGCTCATGAACGCGGGCGATTGCGCGGGCCAGTTCGACGCGTTCCTGCAACCGACGTTCGACGTGAACGATCGCGCGAGCCCCTCCGAGCCCGCCGACTTCGACCGCGACGGCAACGTCGACATCTGCGTTGTGAACATCAACACCGACACGGTTTCGATCTTGCTCGGCAACGGCGACGGAACGTTCGCGCCGCAGCAGGAGATCACGGTCGGCGACACGCCTCGGGGTATCGCGACGCTCGACGCCGACGGCGATGGCGACATCGACGTGGTCAACACCAACTCGGCCAGCGGCAACCTGTGTGTCCTCTTGAACGACGGCAACGGAGTCTTCGGAGCGCCGACCTTCTTTCAGGGGAACATTTCGAACGAGTGGGCGCTCGCGAGTGCGGACATGAATCGCGACGGCATTCTCGATCTCGTCGTCGGTAGCCAGTCGGCGGACGACGTCGCCGTGCTGAACGGCAACGGTGACGGGACGTTTACCTTCTCGTCGATGCAGGCCGCGGGCGGCTCGGTGTGGATGATCGTCGTCGGCGACCTGAACGGTGACGGCTGGATCGATGCGACGTGCGCGAACAGCAACGAGAACAACGGGGCGGTTCTCCTGAACGACGGTGCGGGCGCGTTGCTCGCTCCGACGACGTACGCGACCGATGCATTCCCGCTCGCGACCGACCTCGGCGACCTCGACGGCGACGGCGACCTCGATTGGATCACGGCGAGCTTCGGCGGCGATTGGTTCGTGTTCCGCAATGACGGCCTCGGCAACTTCACGTTCGATCAGGAGATCGTGGCGCCCGCGGCGGCGTCGTGTTCACTGATCCTCGACTTCGACAACGACGGCGATTGCGACCTCGCGCTCATCGACGAGATCGCCGACGTGGTGGTCTTCCTACGCAACGACGATCATGGTTCCGACTGCGACGCATCCGGGGCGCGGGACGCGTGCGAGATCGCGTCGGGCGCGGTCGAAGATTGCAACGGCAACGGCATTCCCGATTCGTGCGACATCACATCGGGCACGAGTGACGACACGAACACCAACGGGATTCCCGACGAGTGCGAATCACCCGTCGCGTCGTGCGCGGTCGGCGCCGTCGATGCGGGTTGCGGCGTTGCCGTGGAGATCCTGGCCGTGAACGGGCAGACGGGTGGCGAGACTCGCGTCGTTCGCATCGCGACGAGCACGCCACTCGCGATCACGCTCGACGAAGCTCCGTCAAGGCGATGCGACGGCGAAACGAGCGCATCGTGCGTCTACGCATGGATCGGGCAACCCGCCGCCGCCGACGTCGTACCGCTCCCGAAGAACCTCGGCAGCATGTGCTACGGACCGTTCCTCACGGCGACGAAGAGCCCGCGCGAGACCTGGAACTCGATCGGCCTGCCGATGCGACTCGGCACCGACGACGCGCCCGGCCCGGCCCCCGTGATCCCCGACGGCGGCAGCTTCGAGCTCGTCTCGCTCCCGTCCGGACTCGGCACCTCGATAACCGCGACCTTCCAAGGATTCGTCGAAGACGACTGTTCGCAAGGCACGGTTCCGTTCAGCGTCACGAACGGTGTGACGCTCGTGATCGAGTGACGTGGGGAGTGGAGACTGACGCGGCCACTTCAGCGTCGGGTCGCGTCGTTCTATAGTCCCGGCATGAACGACGACCTGCGATATCCGATCGGGCATTTCGAGGCGCCGGACGCGTTGACCTTGGCGCACGTCGAGGCTTGGATCGACGAATTGGAAGCGTTCCCGGCCGTGTTGCGTGCCGTCGTGGAGGACTGGAGTGACGAGCGCCTCGCCGTGCCGTATCGCCCTGGCGGATGGTGTACGCGGCAGGTGGTCCATCATCTGGCCGACAGCCACGTCAACAGCTACGTCCGCTTCAAGTGGGCCTTGACGGAGGATCGCCCGACGATCAAGGCATACTTCGAGGAGCGGTGGGCCGAGCTGCCGGACTCGAACGAGCTTCCGATTGCGGTGTCACTCGATCTGCTCGACGCGCTCCATGGTCGGTGGGGGGCGCTGCTTCGCGCGCTCGACGAGACCGCGCTCGCGCGAGAGTTCGTGCATCCCGAATCGGGGCCCGTGCGACTCGACGTGAACATCGGAATCTACGCGTGGCATGGGCGTCATCACCTGGCCCACATCACGAGGCTTGCCGACCGCGAAGGATGGACGGCGACGAACGCACCGGAGAGGAAGCGCGATGCCTGAGGCTGGCAAGGACCCCACCGAACCGATTCGGATGAAGGCGAGCGGCTACCCCGAAGTCGTGAAGGGGACGGCGTGCACGCAGACGTCGTTCAAGACTGCGAAAGGGGCGTTTCTCTTCATCGGGATGCAGGGCGGGCGATACAAGGCCATGTTCAAGCTGAAGGACTCGCGAGCGCAGGCCGAGAAGCTCGCGGCGAAAGAGCCCGACCGC